>CAVFPH010000011.1:26763-33305 GCA_963624325.1 bacterium | reverse complement strand
GCGCGATATCTCCTCAAAATCCGAGGAAGGCGATCAAAAAAAGGATGAATAATCTGTATACCGAAAACGTATTGTCCGCGCTCAAAAACGCGGACAAATTTATGATTTGCGCACATGTCAGGCCGGATGGGGATGCAATCGGCTCTCTGCTGGCACTGGGTCACCTGCTTGAAAAAATCGGCAAAACGGTTGCTGTCGTCAGTGCGGATGGACTGCCGAAGGATCTGCGATGCCTGCCGGAATCCGAGAAAATCGTGACGCCCGATGCCGTTGAGGACACGGATTTTGATATGGCGATTGCCGTAGATGTATCGGACAAAGGACGCATGGGAACGGCAGAAAAACTCTTCTCCGCTTCTCCGCTGACGCTGCAAATCGATCACCACGCCACAAACACGCGTTTTGCGCAAATGAACGTGGTAGATGGGGATGCTGCCGCTGCAGCCGAACTGATTGTAATGCTCTATGATGCGCTGAAAGTACCGCTGGATAAGGAATCTGCATATCAGCTCTACTGCGCCATACAGTCCGACAGCGGAAATTTCTGCTTTAACAGCGTGCGCCCCTACACTTTCTTCTGTATGGAAAAGCTGATGGATGCAGGTCTTGACATCGCCTATGCCGCACGTCATCTTTTTATGACAAAATCCCGAGCCCATGTTGCTGCGCTTGGAAAAGCAATTGCAAGTCTGACCTTCTTTGCAGATGGACAGGCAGCCTGCATGCATCTTACAGCCGCCGATAAGGCACAGTGCGGTGCGGATGATGCGGACCTTGGCGGAATCGTCAATTATGCGCTTTATATGGATGGGGTTCGCATGTGCTTTATGGCGGATGAGGATGCGGACGGCAGCTGGAAATACAGTCTTCGTGCTCTTCCGGGAGAAAATGTGTCAGATATTGCCCGGGCATTTGGCGGCGGCGGTCATGCATTGGCTTCGGGATTTACAGCCAACGGAGATTATGAAGCATCCAGCAATGCCGTGAAGGCCATGATGGAGCAAAAACTGAAGTCATGATGGATGGATACATCAATGTCCTCAAGCCTCCCGGTATGTCATCGGGCACTGTTGTTGCCATTGTAAAGCGGGCGACAGGGGAAAAGGTCGGCCATGCCGGAACGCTGGACCCTGAAGCTGCTGGCATTTTGCCGGTTATGGTGGGCAGGGCTACAAGGCTGTTTGATTTTCTGGTTGAAAAGCAGAAAACCTACTTGACCGAAATTGCATTCGGTGCTGCAACGGATACGCAGGATGCCCAAGGAACAGTAACCGAAACGGGCGAAAATATTCCGGACTTTGATAGGCTGCGATCCGTACTCCCACGCTTTACCGGCAAGATTATGCAGCGTCCTCCCGTCTACTCTGCTTTAAAGCAGGGCGGCAAACCGCTTTATATGCTGGCAAGAAAAGGGCAGACGGCTGATATCCCAGAAAGACCGATAGAGATTATGCGTTTGGATGCGGTTCGTCCTATGCCAGGCAACGGCTTTCTTTTGCGGGTTGTATGCGGAAGAGGGACGTATATCCGTACCCTTTGCCATGACATCGGCATTGCTTTGGGCTGCCCCGCGCACATGCGCTTTTTGCTGCGTGAGCAAACCGGTGCATTTGATCTAAGCACTGCCGTAACGATTGAGCAGATTAAACAGGCAGCAGCTGACGGCTCACTTGGCAGCTATTTGATCCCCAGCGATGCACCGCTTGCCCATCTGGCACGGTATGATGTGCCGGAACGCTATCAGAAGCTGTGCTTAAATGGTGTGCGGCTTCGGCAGGACGAGTGGCCGTGCAGCGTCCACTGCGGCGCTTACATTCGGCTTTATGTGCAGGACAGATTCATCGGCATTTCGCAGGCATCGGCGGATGAGACGCTGGTTCCCTGCGTGGTATTCAGCAACAATTAGGAAGGATGTATGCAAGCATGAATGAACAGACAAGAACCCCTGAAGCGGTAAATGGCCTTACCAGCGAGCAGCTGCGGGAAAAACTGCGCAAAATCAAGTGCTTTATGCTGGACATGGACGGTACTTTCTATTTGGGCAACCGGATTCTGGAAGGTTCTCTGGATTTTCTGGATGCGGTGGAGGCCACCGGCCGTACAGTACTGTTTTTGACCAACAACTCTTCCAAATCTGCCGACTATTATGTTGAAAAACTGAAGCGGATGAACGTCCGTGCGCCATTCTTGAACATTCTGACTTCCGGTCAGGCCACCGCCCGCTACTGCCTGGCCAACTTCCCCGGCAAAAAGTGCTTCCTGCTTGGCAACCACATCCTGCGTGCCGAGTTTGACAAAATGGGTGTTCCGGTAGACAATGAGCATCCGGACTATGTGGTGATTGCTTATGATACCGAGTTGGACTATGCAAAGATGACTGCCGTATGTGATTTCGTCCGCGCGGGTCTGCCTTATATCGCTACCCATCCCGACTACAACTGCCCCACCGAAACGGGATTTGCCCCTGATATCGGCGCGATTATCGCCTTTATTAAGGCGAGCACAGGCAGAGAGCCCCAGCTGATCATCGGAAAGCCCTATTCCGGCATTGTAAAGGATGCACTGATGGTAACCGGCCTGCAGCCTGATGAGCTGGCTATGTGCGGTGACCGTCTGTACACCGACATTGCTACCGGCGTGAACTTTGGCATGACCAGCATCCTGGTCATGAGCGGCGAAACCACGTGGGAGGATCGTGCCGTGAGCGAAACGAAGCCTACCCTGACATTTGACCGCCTGGCAAGCATGATTCCGTATCTTGAAAAGATCTGATTCATATTCTGCAAAAAACGTGTGCATTTTGGTGCGGATGGGCTTTGAATGCTCATCCGCACTTGACTTTTTTGTACCAAGATTGTATATTGTATACATCCTAAGCAGGAGAGGTGTTCCTTGATGTACAATGGCAGTTTTGATTTGAGCAACGAAAGCAAGCCGATTCGTGACATTGCCTATGATCGCCTGAAGCATGCGATTATTACCGGTGAATTGCCTGCCGGCGCGCGAATTGTGGAGACTACCTATGCCGAACAGCTGCACATCAGCCGCACGCCGCTGCGCGAAGCATTGCGCAAATTGGAGCGGGACGGATTGGTTGAGTATGTACTGCGGCGCGGCGTTGTGGTGCGTGCTTTTACGATTAACGATATTGAGGAAATATTTACCATTCGCAATGCGATGATGATGCTGATCCTGCCCTCCGTCATTCAAAATGTGACGGATAAGGATATTGCCGAGCTTCGCATGCTGCTTTCCGAAATGGATGTGGCACAGGCTGAAGCCGACTGCGATGCACTGGCAACATTTAACCGCGCCTTCCACGGAAAGATCGAACACCTGAGCGACAAAACCCGAATCTTGCGCGTGATTGACGATCAGGAAGAGTACATCACCCGCTTTGCAACCATTACGATTTCCAGCATTGTTCGCCGCTCCAATGCCCATCAGGAGCATCATCAGATGGTGGATCTGCTGGAAAAACGCGACTTGCAGGGCATGATGAAGCTGATGGAGCACCATCTGGAAGAAAGCAAGCAAACCTGCCTGGTGGCTGTTTCCAACCATAAATATTGAAAGAAGGTTTACGAATATGAATTGGGATTTGAGCATTTTTTACAAAGGCTTTGATGATCCGCAGATTGAACGTGATTTTGCTCACTTTGATGAGATCGTTGCCGAAATGCAGGACGTGCTGAAACAGGGACTGCCCGTGCGCGAAACCCTGGAAAAGTATACGGCATTGGAAGAAGAAGAGGGACAGACGGAAAAATACGGTGAATATGCCTCTCTTACGCTTGCTGCCGATGCCAATAATACCTCTGCCATGCAGCTGATGGACCGCGCCATGCAGCAGAACGTGGCTGCACAGATGGCGGGCTCGGCATTTTCCCGCTATTTGGGCGCTCTCAGCGACGCCGAATTTGAACAGGCAATTGCAGAAAGCGAAGCTTTGCAGGCGGTGGCGTTTTCTTTGCGCCAAAGCAGAGAAGCGGCAAAGCATCTGCCCGCACCTGAAATTCAGGAATGGCTGCTGAAAATGTCTCTGACGGGTAGCCAAGCATTTTCTCAGCTCCGCGACAAATTGGATGCCACACTGTCCGTTGATTACCGCGGCGAAAAGCTGCCGCTGTCAGCCGTACGCGGAATGGCAGAAGATCCCGATCCGCAGGTGCGATATGACGCCTATCAGGCAGAACTTGCCGCATATCCGCAAATTGAGCAGGCGATGGCAGCCTGCCTGAATGGCATCAAAGGCGAAGGCTTGACAATGCTGGAGGCCGAGCACTTTGATTCGATTCTGGATGAAACGCTCTTTAATTCCAACATGGATCGTGAAACGTTGGATGCCATGTGGCAGGCCTGCCGTGAATTCCTGCCGGCATTCCGTAAATATCTTCGCAAAAAGGGCGAGCTGCTCGGACATAAAAACGGGCTGCCCTTCTATGACCTTTTTGCCCCCATGCATTGGGGAGATAAGCCGGGCAAAACCTATACGGTTGAAGAAGCACGCGCGCTGCTGATCCGCGAGATGAGCAAGTTTACTCCGGAAATGGGCAAGTTTATTGACAATGCCTTTGAAAACAACTGGATTGATATGTTCCCGCATGAAGGAAAAGGCGGCGGAGCATTCTGCGCCGGCGTTCCGCATTGTGAGCAGAGCCGCGTGCTGACCAACTTTACCGGCAGTTTAGGCGATGTAAGCACCCTGGCGCACGAGCTCGGCCATGCCTGGCACAATCGCTGCATGAAGGGCCTGCCGCTGGCTATGCGCAATGAGCCGATGCCGCTGGCTGAGACGGCTTCCATCTTCAACGAAACCCTCTTGGCGGGTGCACTGCGCCAGAGTGCTTCCAAGGAAGAATTGTTTACCCTGCTGGAAAGCGATCTGCAGAACAGCACGCAGGTAATTGTGGATATTTACAGCCGTTTCCTGTTTGAATCTGCCATGATTGAGGGACGCAAGACCCATACGCTGAGCGTTCAGGAACTGAAAGATCTGATGCTTGATGCACAGGATCAAAGCTATGGGGACGGCCTCGATCCCGAATATCGTCATCCCTATATGTGGGCCTGCAAGAGTCACTATTATATCCCCGGCATGGGTTTCTATAACTTCCCTTATGCCTTCGGCCTGCTTTTCGGCAAGGGGGTATTTGCTCAGTACCAGCAAAAGGGTGCGGAGTTTGTGCCTGTGTATAATCAGCTTTTGCGCTCCTGCGGCTCCGATACCGTGGCGAATGTGGCAGCTAGCGTCGGAATCGACGTTCGCAGCGTGGATTTCTGGCGTCAGTCTCTGCGCGTAATCGAAAAGGATATTGAACTGTTTATTCAGCTCGCTGACGAACAAATGAAAGAATAATCGATGCCCACCGGCCTTCAGATTGCGAAGACTGCGATCGTGCAGCCCATTGCCGAAAACTAACGGTAAGCACAAATCACGGGAGATGGACTGCTCTGCTAAGGTGGGCTGCATTGTTCACGATTTTGCTGTCATCTTTGCGAAGGATAATTAAAACCATGGCATCCGTCTGCATTGAATATCGATGTAGACGAAGACGGACGCTCTAAGGGGCTTTTTTGACCGGAACGAGAACATGGAGGACGCTCATGCGAAAATACGCTTTTTTCCTTATCCTGGTTTTGTCTTGCCTGCTGCTTGCATTTGCATGTGCTGAGGAAGATCTTTCCTACAGTGAGTTGTTCGGCGTGCCGACAGCCGCCCCAACGAGTACCCCGGCACCCGGGTCAACAGAACAGACAGAGCAAAAGACGGTTGAGATTACTCCCGTTCCTACGGCAACACCCAGGCTGGAGGGGGATGGCAGCGTTCTTCTGACCATTACGGCGGTTGGTGATGTGACCATCGGACGCAATGTGCAAAGCAGTTCCACCATCTTTGCCAAGGAACTGAAACGCCAAAATAACGACATCAACTTTATCTTTCGCAATGTAAAAGATATTCTGTCCCAGGATGACATCACGATTGTCAATTTCGAAGGCGTTTTAGCTGAAAATTACAGCATTCCGTCAAAAAAACGCAGCAACAGTTTCCTTTTCCTGGCACCGACTTCCTATGCGCAGGTACTGCCGGACAACAGTGTTGAGATTGCAACCATAGAAAACAACCATATCGATGACTTTGGCGATGACGGCAGAGCCAGTACGCAGCAGGCGTTGGCGGCTGTCGGAGTCGTTTGGGCCGACGAATACAATATGGCGGAATATGAAACGCAGGGCATCAAGATTGCCGTGCTTTCCTACAAAACCTTTGACTATTACGATACCCTCTACACCAAGGTTCCGACAGAAGTAGCAGCGGCGAAGGCAGATCATGATCTGGTGATTGTTGCTTTTCACTGGGGAGCAGAAAAAGATTATGCGCCCAATGAAAATCAACAGAAGCTGGGACACATGGCAGTGGATGCCGGCGCGGACCTTGTTATCGGGCACCACAGCCACCGCATCAACCCGATTGAAAAATACAACGGCAAGTATATCGTATATTCCCTTGGCAATTTCTCCTTTGCCGGCAACAATAAGCC
>CAVFPH010000011.1:1884-26753 GCA_963624325.1 bacterium | reverse complement strand
CAATAAGCCGGATGATATGAGCACTTTCATTTTTCAGACACGTTTCCGTATCAAAAACGGTGAGATTATTGCCAATCCCTTCCGCATCATTCCCTGCCGAATTTCCTCCAAGACCGATTACAATGATTTTGCACCTACACCCTATACGGCAGAACTGCAGATCAACAACGTAATCAAGACCATGCAGAGCAACAGCAAGAAACTGACCTACGCAGTGGAGAGCTATCCGCTGGATTGGGAGTAATATGAGCACCGTCAAGGCTGTACTGATGGATGAAGCGGCTGTGGGCCGCGCACTGATGCGCATTGCGCATGAAATCATTGAACGCAACAACGGCTGCCAGAATGTGTGTCTGGTAGGAATACGCCGGCGCGGCATCCCGCTGGCGCGGTGTATTGCCGACAACATCGAACGCATCGAGGGTGTCAAGGTGCCGGTTGGCGAACTGGACATCATGCTGTACCGTGACGATCTGACGAAAATCGCCGATATGCCTCGCCTCAGCAGCACCCGCGTGCCCTTTGATGTGACAAATCAGCGCATTGTAATTGTCGATGATGTCCTTTATACCGGACGTACGGCCCGTGCGGCAATTGACGCGCTCTTTGCTCTGGGAAGGCCGGCTATGATTCAGCTGGCGATACTGATTGACCGCGGCCACCGTGAACTGCCGATCCGTGCCGATTATGTCGGGAAAAACATCCCAACATCGCATACGGAAGTTGTGGCGGTAAAGCTGCCGGAATTTGATGGGGAAACATCGGTGCAGATTTTGACGCTGGAGTGAGTAGATTGCACGCAAAGATTGTTTTGCTGTATGAAAAAGAGGCAGAAAAGGCGCTGTGCGATACCGCATCCCGCATTATTGCGGAAGCTGCGGTGTCATTTGGGCATGCCTTTACTTTGCCTGTTCGCAGATGCACTGCGCAGGACATGGTGCCGGATGATGTGCTGGCCCTTTGCCGACAGGCACAAGGCGTTATTGCAGCCTCTGCCGATATGCGCTGTCTGCCAGACCTGGCGGCAGAGCTGATGTCTACATGCCGTGTGCGGGAGCTGCGTTATGCAAAACTGATACAGAACCGTTCCTTGATGGGGGTCGATCGTCCGCTTAATATGGTGATCGTCCAGGCACTTTCATCCGAAAACGAAGACTTGAGTGCAGCGGCAAAACACGCTTTTGCGGTTTCGGCAGAGGAAAGTCTGCCCATCATGCAAACTCCGCCGAATGGAAACCTGGCGCAGGAATGGCGAAATGCCGTAAAGGCGGCGGACACGCTGCGAGCGCCATTCCATGCGCATGAAATCTCCCTTGCAGATGTAATACCGACCATGATCAACCAGCCGGAGCGCTTTGGCGTGCTGCTGTGCCCGCCTTATGCGGGAAGCATTCTGGCACCTGCCGCAGCAGCACTGTGCGGTGCACCGGGCATGAACTTTGATGTGTATCCCGGTGGCGAATGCCTGCTCTGCGCGCCGCTGGAGCAGGGTGAAAATATGCTTCGCGACCAAATGAATCCCTTTGGCATGCTCCGCGCAGTTGTATGCCTGCTGCGTGACGGCATGCATCTGGAACGCGAAGCTGCCTGCATAGAGGCTGCCATGCAGAATGTACTGCAGGCCGGATGGCGTACAGCCGATATTTGCCCACCCGATGCGCAGCCGCTGCAAATGAGCGGAATTGCGGAACTGATGTGCGAACAAATTGAAGTGGCGGGGGAGTGGATTGGCCATGAATAAACCTGTGCTGCCCGATTATCATAATTGCGGCCTTAACGTTGCATCTTCTGTGCTTGGACACTTTGGTGCTCCCTGCGTGCATCCGACACATCCCGCTGTTGATGCGCTTCTGAACGGAAAAACATACAAGAATGTTGTCCTGATGCTTTTTGACGGCCTCAGCATGGCAACAATCAATGATTTTTTGCCGGAGGACAGCTTCCTTGCCTCTCATATCAGACGGCAGATGACCGCTGTTTTCCCTTCTACCACTGTGGCTGCAACAACTAGCATTGAAAGCGGTGATGCTCCCTGCGAGCATGGCTGGCTGGGCTGGTCGATGTATTTTAACCAGATTGACCGCATGGTGGATGTTTTTATCGATACAGACACATGGACACATAAGCCTATGGGCGGAGAAACACGGGTGATTGACCGGTACCGCCCGTATCGCAGCATCTGTCTGCGGCTGAATGCCACGGGCAATGTTTCTGCGCATATTGTGTCCCCCTTCGGTACAGACAAAGTCAAAACGCTGGATCAACTTTTTGACACGGCTGCCGCGCTGTGCCGCGCCTCGGGCCGCCGCTATATTTATACCTACTGGGGCGAACCAGATCATACCATGCATGAACGCGGGGTAATGGCGGTAGGGGATATCGTAATGGACATCAACAATCGCGTGCAGGCATTCTGCCAAGCGATGGGGGAGGACACGTTGGTGCTGGTCACGGCAGATCACGGATTGCTGGACTGCGACTATAAGTATACCTGCGATTACCCGGAACTGGAGCAGGCGCTGGTGCGGCCTTTTCATATTGAGGCACGCGCAGCAGGCTTCTATGTAAAGCCCGAGTACCGTGAGGATTTTCCCCGGCTGTTTGATGCTGCCCTTGGTCACGACAACTTCTGGCTGGTGTCCACCGGTGCAGCGCTGTCCATGGGGCTGTTTGGCGGCGGTACGCCGCGCACCGATATCCGCGAGATCATCGGCGATTATATCGCCATCGCCACCGGCAGGTATTCCCTTGCACATTATCGGGACGAGTCGCACCTGATTGCCATGCATGCGGGCATGACGGAGCGGGAAATGTACGTGCCGCTGATTGTCGGTAAGGCATAAAGAAGCTAAACGGGAAAAGTAAAATAGGTATCCGGATATGGTTCCTGATTCAGCGTAAAGTGCCACCATTCGCTGGAAAGCGGGCGAAAGTTCTCCTTGAGCATCATCTCGCGCAGCAAACGACGATATCCAATCTGCTTATCCGACAGCCCGAGCGTATAGTCCGGGTGGGAGAGCATGCCGAAGTAATCAAACGGTCCGCCCATGTCCACCTCTTTGCCGCATGATTCATCAAACAGCGTCAGGTCAATGGTACTGCCGCGGCTATGGCCGGATTTGACGGCAATGTAGCCTTCCTTAAAAAGATCGGCCTTGTCAACTTCGGGATAAAAGTAGGGCTTCATGCGCGTATCGCTTTGATCCTTAGCCCAGCGCACAAAATGATCCACGGCCATTTGCGGACGGTAGGCATCAAACACCTTCAGGCGAAAACCGCGCGCCCTCGCAGCCCGGCTGACACGCGCCAGTGCAGCGGCCGCTTCTCTTGTGAGCAGTGCACGGGGCGCAGTATAGCCGTCAATGCGCTCACCGACAAAGTTATAGGAGGTAAAATAACGGATTTCAAGCAGAACGTCGGGCAATACATCCGACAGTGAGACAAAGCCTGAAGCATCCTTTGGGGAGACAGCACACGCTGGCATATGTTTATCCTTCCTTTGCAATTGAGTCCTGCCCTTTGGGGCAAGAAACATTGTAACTGAAATTGTAAAATATGACAATGACATTGTGTGCATGATTGAGTGAAAAACCAAATTGTATTATACTAAATCTGTCAAATTGCAAAAAAGAGATTCAAGTATGATACTGAAAAGGTTTTTGTTGCTGCTCTTCCTTTGCTTTATGCTCCTCTCTGCCGCAAATGGTGAGATTGTGACACTGCCTGCTGACAATCCGCCCGGTATCCCCTGCGATTTTGATCAGTATGGCACGGACAGCGGATACGAGGATCCGTCCATTTCAGTTGCTATGTACAGCGGAAAGGCCGAAGACACGGGGTATCTCTACGCAATCGTGCAGATCGTACACATGCTCAGCAGCGTACCGCACAGGCTTATAAGGTTAACTCTGGACGCACGGCAAAAGCAACACGCATTGCCGAGGCGACCAACGCGGTCATTGCGGTCAACGGCGACTATGCTGATTTTGAACCCAACGGCTATGCAGTACGCCATGGCAAATACTATTACAACCGCGCTTACAAAACATCGGATGTTTTGATCGTCGATCAAAACGGAGATTTTCATGTGATCACCAAGCCAAGCTCCCGCTTCATGGAAGCGTGGCAGAAAGAATAAAAGGAGGAAAATCATATGAGCAATACGCCTACCCCACACATCGCCTGCAACCCCGGTGACTTTGCCAAAACAGTCCTGATGCCCGGTGACCCGCTGCGTGCGGAATTCATCGCCAACACTTTTTTGACTGATGCAAAGCTGGTCAACAATGTGCGCGGCATCCACGGCTATACCGGCACATATAAGGGAAAATCGGTATCGGTGATGGCATCCGGCATGGGCATCCCGTCCATCGGCATATATTCCTATGAGCTGTTCAACTACTATGGGGTGGAAAACATCATCCGCATCGGTTCTGCCGGGATGATTCAGCAGGATTTGAAGCTTCGCAGCGTGGTAGCGGCCATGAGCGCATATTCCAATTCCGCCTACGGCAAGCAATTCGGTTTTGACGGCAATCTGGCTCCCTGCGCCAGCTGGAAACTGCTGAAGGCAGCCTATGATAAGGCAACCGAGATGGGCGTCAATATGCCTGTCGGTGCGGTATACTCCTCCGATGCGTTTTATGATGAATCCGGCGCGCTCGGAAAGCTGCAGAAGCTCGGCGTGCTGGCGGTAGAGATGGAAAGCTATGCGCTGTATCTGAACGCCGCGCGTGCCGGCAAAAATGCCCTTGCGCTTCTGACAATTTCGGATAATCCCTTTACGGGGGAGGGGCTTGACAGCCTGCAGCGCCAGAACACCTTTACGCAGATGATGGAAATCGCACTGGAGATCGCCTGATATGCGGATTCTGATCAGCGCCTGCCTCCTTGGCGTATGCTGCCGATATGACGGAAAAAGCAAAGTGTGTGCCGATGCGCTGGCTTTGCGGGATCAGCATGAGCTTGTGCCGGTTTGTCCGGAGCAGCTGGGAGGCCTGCCGACCCCGCGTCCGCCCTGCGAACATATCGGAAACCGTGTTATGAGCGTTGAAGGTGCAGACCGTACGGAAGCGTACAGCCGTGGTGCCAATGAAGCTGCCCGCTTGTGTGGGATACTCAAGTGCGATTGTGCAGTCTTGAAGGCGCGAAGCCCCATGTGCGGAAAAGGAATGATCTACGACGGCACGTTTTCCGGCACACTGACGGAAGGAAACGGCTGCCTTGCGCAGCTTTTGCGGGAACGCGGTGTTCCCGTCTATACAGAGGCGGAAATCAGCACGGGTCTGCCTGTGCCTTCCGAGGATTAACCGAGAAACTGAACATGCGGCGTCCTCTTTTCAATATGCGAAAGGGGACGCTTTTTATTTGCTGCGGAAACTTGAAACAACCGTTAATGGAAACCATATAGTACAACTGTCTGCATGACGGACCGCGTTTTCGAGCCTGCGGCAAGCTAAAAAACTAAGAAGAACGATAAAAAATGCTTCTTGACAGAATTTTTTTAAAAAATCGTGAAAAGTGGCCTTGACATTGACTTTTTCATGTGCTATCATACATAATTGCATCAGTATTGGTAAGATACCGATTTCTGGCCATTTTCAAGGTTCTTTTGAGAAAAAAGAACAAAAAAAGAACAATCGAAATGGCCGAAAAGGTACCGCCGTTCTGCGCTGCAACAGTAAAGGGGTGATTGCTTTTTATGGTGCACGAGGTTCAGATGGGGAAGCACAGCAAGCGCATGAGCTTCTCGCGCATCGATGAAGTTCTGGAGATGCCCAACCTGATCGAGGTACAGAAAAACAGCTACCGCAAGTTCCTCAAGGAGGATCTTCGCGAGGTGCTGGCCGATGTGTCCCCTATCGTGGATTACAGCGGAAACCTGATCCTTGAGTTTGTTGATTACTCGCTTGATTCGGCTCCCAAGAATTCAATCGAACGCTGCCGTGAGCGCGACCTTACCTACGCCGCGCCGCTGAAGGTGTTTGTACGTCTCAAAAACAAGGAGACGGGCGAAATCAAGGAAACCGAAGTTTTCATGGGCGACTTCCCGCTGATGACCGAGCATGGTACCTTCCTGATCAACGGCGCCGAACGCGTAATTGTCAGCCAGTTGGTGCGCTCTCCCGGTGCGTACTATTCCATGACGGTAGACAAGACGGGCAAGCAGCTTTTTGCCTCCCAGATCATCCCCAACCGCGGTGCTTGGCTGGAATACGAAACCGACAGCAACGATGTGCTGTGGGTGCGTATTGACCGTGCACGCAAGCTGCCCATTACCGTGCTCCTGCGCGCCTTGGGTTATGGTTCCGATGCTGATATTACGGGCCTCCTGGGCGAGGATGAGCGTCTGCTGGCTACCATTGAGCACAGTGACAGCACCAAGAGCCAGGCACAGGGCCTGATTGAGATCTATAAGCGGCAGAAGCCCGGCGAGCCCCCGACAGAGGACGGCGCGCGCACGCTGCTTAACAATTTGTTCTTTGACCCCAAGCGCTATGACCTGATGCGCGTGGGTCGCTATAAGTTCAACAAAAAGCTGGGTGTTGCCGCGCGTATTGCGGGACATCATGCTGCGGAAGATATTGTAGATCCGCGTACCGGCGAAATCCTTGCGGAAAAGGATGCTGTGATTGACCGCGATACCGCCGTTGCCATACAGAATGCCGGCATCAACGTTGTCAACCTGATGTGCGATGAGCACGTCGTACGCGTTTTGGGCAACAACTTTGTCGATGCTGCCGCCTACCTGCCCTTCGATCCCCATGAAGCGGGCGTGAATGAAATGGCACATTTGCCCAGCCTGCTTGCCGCCATCGACGGTCTGGAGGATCCCGAGGATATCAAGCGCGCCGTGCGCGAGAACATTGCCAAGATTGTTCCCAAGCACATCATCGTGGATGATATCACTGCTTCCGTCAGCTATCTGCTTGGTATGCCCTATGGCATTGGCGTAACGGATGATATTGACCATCTGGGCAACCGCCGCCTGCGCAGCGTAGGTGAGCTTTTGCAGAACCAGGTTCGCATTGGACTGACCCGTCTGGAGCGCGTTGTGCGTGAGCGCATGGCCATCCAGGATGCCAGCGATGTAAAGCCCAACGATCTGATTAATATCCGCCCTGTCAGCGCAGCCATTAAGGAATTCTTCGGTTCTTCGCAGCTGTCTCAGTTCATGGACCAGCCCAACCCCTTGGCCGAACTGACGCATAAGCGTCGTTTGTCCGCCCTTGGCCCCGGCGGCTTGAACCGTGACCGTGCCGGCATGGAAGTGCGCGACGTGCACTATTCGCATTATTCCCGTATCTGCCCGATTGAGACGCCTGAAGGCCCCAACATCGGTCTGATCGGTTCTTTGGCCACCTACGCCCGCATCAATGAGTACGGCTTCATTGAAGCTCCCTATCGTCGGGTTGATAAGGAAACCGGCAAGGTTACCGATGAAATCGTCTATATGACCGCTGATGAAGAGGATAACTACTACGTCGGTCAGGCGAAGGAGCCGCTTAACCCCGATAATACCTTCAAGAATGACCATGTGACCGTTCGCTGGCGCGCAGAAATCATGGAAGTTCCCGCCTCTCAGGTGGACTTCATCGACGTGTCGCCCAAGCAGATGGTATCCGTGGCCACTGCAATGATTCCCTTCCTTGAAAACGATGACGCAAACCGTGCCCTGATGGGCTCCAACATGCAGCGCCAGGCCGTGCCGCTGCTGGTACCGGAATCCCCGATTGTCGGCACCGGCATGGAGTACAAGGCTGCGCATGACTCCGGTGTCGTCACCCTGTCCAAGCACGCCGGTATTGTCCATTCCGTCGCCGCCGATGAGGTGACCATTCAGGATGACAACGGCGAACTGCATCAGTACAAGCTGACCAAGTTTGCCCGTTCCAACCAGGGCACCTGCATTAACCAGCGTCCACGCGTAAACTTTGGCGAGCGCGTTGAGGTAGGCGATCTGCTGGCCGACGGTCCTTCCACCCAGAACGGTGAAATTGGCCTGGGCCGCAATATGCTGATCGGCTTTATGACCTGGGAAGGCTACAATTACGAAGACGCCGTATTGCTGAATCAGCGCCTCGTGAAAGAGGACATTTACACCTCCATCCATATCGAGGAGTATGAATCCGAAGCCCGCGAAACAAAGCTTGGACCGGAAGAGATTACCCGCGATATTCCCAACGTCGGCGATGACGCAATCAAAGATTTGGATGAAGACGGCATTATCCGCATCGGTGCCGAAGTCCGCTCCGGTGATATCCTGGTCGGTAAGGTAACACCGAAGGGCGAAACCGAACTGACCCCCGAAGAGCGTCTGCTCCGCGCAATTTTCGGTGAGAAGGCGCGTGAGGTTCGTGATACTTCCCTGAAGGTGCCCCATGGCGAGGGCGGCATCATCGTGGATGTCAAGATCTTTACCCGTGAAAACAAGGATGAACTGAGCCCGGGCGTCAACAAGATGGTTCGCGTCTATATCGCCCAGAAGCGCAAGATCAGCGTCGGCGATAAGATGTCCGGCCGTCACGGCAACAAGGGTGTTGTATCTCGTATTCTGCGCGAAGAAGATATGCCCTTCATGCCAGACGGAACGCCTTTGGATATCGTGCTGAACCCCTTGGGCGTACCTTCCCGTATGAACATCGGTCAGGTTCTGGAAGTGCACTTGGGCATGGCTGCCAAGAAGCTCGGCTGGAAAGTTGCCACCCCGGTATTTGACGGTGCCACCAAGGAAGACATTGATGAATGCCTCAAAATGGCCGGCGTTGATCCCAGCGGCAAGACCATCCTTTATGATGGCCGTACCGGCGAAGCATTTGAAAACCCCGTAACGGTTGGCATCATGTACTTCCTGAAGCTGCACCATCTGGTTGACGATAAGATGCATGCCCGCTCCACCGGCCCCTACAGCATGGTTACCCAGCAGCCGCTGGGCGGCAAGGCGCAGTTCGGCGGCCAGCGCTTCGGCGAAATGGAAGTCTGGGCACTGGAAGCTTACGGCGCGGCTAATACCCTCCAGGAAATTCTGACGGTTAAATCCGATGATATCGTCGGCCGTGTTAAGACCTACGAAGCCATCATTAAGGGACAGAACATTCCTACCCCCGGCGTGCCTGAAAGCTTTAAGGTATTGCTCAAGGAACTGCAGTCCCTGTGCCTGGATGTCAAGGTCCTCAACGACAAGAAAGAAGTCATCGAAATCCGCGATGATGACGACGATGACGATATCGGCGATACGTCAATGCGTCCCGACCGCGACGACAGCCGCGACGAGAACATTCTCGGCGGCGATGCGGAACAGAGCGATGACAGCAATTACGAAGATCTGGACGATATCACCAATATCGATGATGAGCTGGATGAGCTTGACAATTTGGATCAGCTGGACAGCGACATTGACTTTGCTGATTTCGAAGATCCGCTCACGGATATCGATGATGATGATATCGAGTAAGCTGCGAAGGAGTGTGGAAACAGGATGTTTGAACTGACCAATGTTGACTCCATCCAGATTGGCATGGCGTCGCCTGAGCAGATCCTTGCGTGGTCCTACGGCGAGGTAACCAAGCCCGAAACCATTAACTACCGCACGCTGAAACCTGAACGTGACGGTTTGTACTGCGAACGCATCTTTGGACCTACCAAGGACTGGGAGTGCAATTGCGGTAAATATAAGCGCATCAAGTACAAGGATAAGGATAAGGTCTGCGACAAGTGCGGTGTTCAGATTACCCGCGCCAAGGTTCGCCGTGAGCGCATGGGCCATATTGCCCTTGCCGCTCCCGTCAGCCATATCTGGTATTTCAAGGGTATTCCCAGCCGTATGGGCATGATCCTGGATATCTCCCCCCGCGCGTTGGAAAAAGTGCTGTATTTTGCTTCCTACATCGTACTGGATGCCGGCAATGAGGCCGTTATCAAGGCCGAAAAGCACAGCCTGATTACCGATGCCCGCTATCGTCAGATCATGGCGATGAGCGATGAGGAGCGCGGCTCTTTCCGCGCCGGCATTGGCGCCGAAGCCGTTAAAGAGATGCTGCAGGAGCTGGATCTGGATGCCCTCAGCGCCCAGCTGAAGGCCGAGATCGCTGCCCTGATCGAGAAGGAAAAGGACCGCGAAAACGAAGGACAGAAGCGCACGCATGCGATTAAGCGCCTTGAAGTGGTCGAAGCTTTCCGTCAAAGCGGCAACAAGCCCGAGTGGATGGTGCTGGATGTAATTCCCGTCATTCCGCCCGATCTGCGCCCCATGATTCAGCTGGACGGCGGACGTTTTGCCACCAGTGACCTGAATGACCTTTACCGCCGCGTGATCAACCGCAATAACCGCCTTAAGCGCATGCTGGAGTTGGGAACTCCCGATATCATTGTCCGCAATGAAAAGCGCATGCTGCAGGAAGCCGTTGATGCGCTGATTGATAACGGCCGCCGCGGCCGCCCCGTAACGGGCCCCGGCAACCGTGCCCTTAAGAGCATGTCCGATCTTCTGCGCGGCAAGCAGGGACGGTTCCGTCAGAACCTGCTGGGTAAGCGCGTTGACTATTCCGGCCGTTCCGTTATCGTTGTAGGCCCTGAACTGAAACTCCATCAGTGCGGTCTGCCTAAGGACATGGCACTGGAGCTGTTCAAGCCTTTCGTCATGGAACGCCTTGTAAAGCAGGGCATTGCCCACAACATTCGTGCCGCTAAGCGGATGGTTGAAAAGGTAAAGCCCGAAGTTTGGGATATCCTTGAAAGCGTTATCAAGGATCACCCCGTACTGCTGAACCGCGCACCTACGCTGCACCGTCTGGGCATTCAGGCCTTTGAGCCTGTGCTGGTCGAGGGCAAGGCCATGAAGCTGCATCCTTTGGCCTGTACTGCCTATAACGCGGACTTCGACGGTGACCAGATGGCCGTGCACGTACCGCTGTCCATGGAAGCTCAGGCGGAAGCACGTTTCCTGATGCTGTGCGCCAACAACGTAATGAAGCCGCAGGACGGCAAGCCCGTTATCAGCCCGACACAGGACATGGTTATCGGCTGCCATTACCTGACAATCGTAGATCCCGAAGCCATCGGCGCGGGACGCATCTTTGCCAACCAGAACGAAGCGATCATGGCGTACCAGGCACATCAGATTACGCTGCAGTCGCCCATCAAGGTTCGTATCGATCGCACCTTCAATGGCGTTACCGAACGCCGCATCATCGATTGCACGCTTGGCAAACTGATCTTCAACGAGAACATTCCCCAGGATCTGGGCTTCAAGCCTCGTGAATGCATGGACGATATGTTCAAGCTGGAGATCGATAAAGAGGTTGTCAAGAAGGACCTGGGCAACATTGTGGAGCGCTGCTTCCGCGTACACGGCGTTAATGTCTGCGCAAAGGTTCTGGATAACATCAAGGCCATGGGCTACAAATACTCTACGCGCGGTGCAATCACGGTGGCTGTCAGCGACATCATCATTCCTCCCGAAAAGCCCGAAATGCTCCGCAAAGCCGATGAGCGTGTACGTGACATCGAGCGCAAGTATCGTCGCGGCTTGATGAGCGAGGACGAACGCTACACCAACGTAATCAAGACCTGGAATGATACAACCGCCGCTCTGCGCGGACGCGTACTTGAAGTTTTGCCGCACAAGAACCCCATTTACATGATGACCAACTCCGGTGCTCGCGGTAGCATTGCACAGGTTGCGCAGCTGGCCGGCATGCGCGGCAACATGGCATCTCCTACCGGCAAAACCATTGAAATCCCCATTCGTGCAAACTTCCGTGAAGGCCTGAACGTACTGGAGTTCTTCATGTCTTCCCACGGATCCCGCAAGGCATTGTCCGATACGGCTCTGCGTACCGCTGACTCTGGTTATCTGACCCGTCGTCTGGTGGATGTTGCGCAGGAAGTTATCGTTCGCGAAACCGATTGCTTCGAAAAGCGCGGCGAAAAGGTTCGCGGCATCAAGATCGAAGCCATCGGCGAAATGAAGTCCTTGGAAGATCGTGCTCAGGGCCGCGTTGCCGCCGAGGATATCATCGATCCCAAGACCGGTGAAGTCATCTGCGCCCTGAATGAAACCATCGATTATAAGAAGGCCGCATTGATCGGCAAGGCCGGCATCAAATCCGTCATGGTTCGCTCGGTGCTTACCTGCCGCTGCCAGAATGGCGTTTGCGCACGCTGCTATGGCATGAACCTTGCTCATGGCGGCGATGTGGATATCGGCGAAGCCGTCGGCATTATCGCCGCACAGGCAATCGGTGAGCCCGGTACACAGCTGACCATGCGTACCTTCCATACGGGCGGTATCGCCAGTACTTCCGATATTACACAGGGTCTTCCCCGTGTTGAGGAGCTGTTTGAAGCCCGCAAGCCTAAGCATGATGCAACATTGGCCGAAATCAGCGGTCGTGTATCCATCAGCGAAAACAAGAAGAAGCGCGAAATCACCATTACGAATGAGGAAGATCCAAACGAGAAAAAGGTCTACCCGATTCACTATGGCATCCACATCCGCGTAAATGACGGCGACGTGGTCAAGGCCGGCGATGAGCTGACCGAAGGCTCCATCAATCCTCATGATCTGCTGCGCATCCTCGGCGTGAAGGCCGTTCAAGAATACCTGCTTAAGGAAGTTCTGAATGTGTACCACAGCCAGGGCGGTGTTTCGATCAGCGATAAGCATATCGAAATCATTGTCCGTCAGATGCTGCGCAAGGTGCGTGTAGTAGACAGCGGTGATACGGATCTGCTCCCCGGCAGTTTTGTTGATATCTTCCGCTTTGAAGAGGCCAACGAGAAGACTATCCTTGCAGGCGGACGCCCTGCATACTCCAGCCGTGTGCTTTTGGGTATTACCAAGGCTTCTCTGGCCACGGAGAGCTTCCTGTCTGCCGCTTCCTTCCAGGAGACCACGCGCGTGCTGACCGAGGCAGCTATCAAGGGCAAGGTTGACCCGCTGCTCGGACTGAAGGAGAATGTTATCATCGGCAAGCTGATTCCCGCCGGTACGGGACTGCGCCGCTACAAAAACATCGAGCTTCAGGAGACCTATTAATCATCTGCCGGATCCGGATTGCTTTTCCGGTTCATGCAAGTGAATTTGCCCCCTTCTCGCATATATCCAATGCGGGAAGGGGGCAATTTGATGCAGCTTACAATATGATTGCTTGCACCAGACAGCAAATTCTGCTAAAATATGAGGGTAAATTTGATCCTTGGAGGACCTTATGGCAGCAAAACGCAATTCGAAAAAAATACGTATACCGCTCATGCCTTTGCGTGGGCTGATGATATTTCCGCACATGGTGCTTCACTTTGATGTCGGCCGTCCCCGCAGCATTGCCGCATTGGAAGCTGCAATGCTGGACGGACAGCAGATTTTTCTGACGACCCAAAAAGACGCCGATCTTGAAAATCCCAAAGCAGAGGATGTTTGCCGTGTAGGTACAATTGTCCAAATTAAGCAGGTATTGAACCTGCCGGGTGACAGCCTTCGCGTGCTGGTTGAAGGAAAGCAGCGTGCGGTGCTGAAAGCAATTGTGCAGGAAGATCCCTATTGGATGGCAGACATAACCCCCGTAGCAGATGAAGTGACACAGGATGAAACTACACTTCTTGCGCTTGTTCGGACAACACATGAATTTTTTGAGGAATATGCGCGTGCCAGCATGCGGATTTCGCAGGAAACATTAAAGTCCGTAAGCAACGTAGATGCGCCGGATCAGCTTGCCGATGTTATTGCCGCCAATGTGCTGACGCGTCTTGAGGATCGGCAGGCAATCCTGGAAGAAATCAATGTAGCGGCACGACTGGAAACGCTGTGCGGCATATTAATGCGTGAAACGGAGCTTGCAGGCGTAGAGCAGCAGGTACAAGGGCGTTTAAGAAAACAGATTGAAAAGAATCAGAAAGATTATTACCTTCGGGAGCAGATTCGGGCAATTCAGGAAGAACTGGGCGATGACGATGCTGCCGAAAACGATGAGCTGCGGGAGCGCCTTCATAAATTGCCTTTGCCCGAAGAAGTGCTGCAAAAGGCAGAACATGAGCTGGAACGCCTCTCTCGGATGGCACCGGGTACCCCTGAAATCAGCGTTCTGCAAACCTATATTGACTGGATTCTTGACCTGCCGTGGGGCAAGTATACAACGGACAACCTTGATTTGAAGCGTGCCCGTCGCATATTGGACGAAGATCATTACGGCATGAAGCAAGTGAAAGAGCGCATTATTGAATATCTTGCAGTTTGCCGCATGAAGCAGCAAAATGGGGGAGATGCCGCCCTGCATGGGCCGATTCTGTGCTTTGTCGGCCCTCCGGGCGTAGGAAAAACATCCATTGTACGTGGAATTGCCCGCGCCATAGGCCGAAAGTTTGTTCAGATGTCATTGGGCGGCGTGCGGGACGAGGCTGAAATCCGCGGCCATCGCCGCACGTATGTGGGGGCTATTCCGGGCCGGATCATTGCAAACATGAAGCTTGCCGGATCAATGAACCCTGTGTTCCTTTTTGACGAAATCGACAAGATGAGCAACGATTTCCGCGGAGATCCCGCCAGCGCAATGCTGGAAGTGCTTGACAGCGAGCAGAATAACGCTTTTCGCGATCATTATCTGGATGTGCCGTTTGATCTGTCGCAGGTCATGTTTATCACAACTGCAAACAGCGTGGAAACGATTCCGGGGCCGCTTCGTGACAGAATGGAAATTATTGAGGTTCCCAGTTATACAGAAGAAGAAAAACTGCAAATTGCCAAACGTCATTTGCTTCAGCGCCAGGTAGAGGAACATGGCTTGCCCAAAGGAAGCGTACGCATGGGCGATGCCGCGTTGAAAATGGTGATTGAAGGCTACACACGCGAGGCCGGTGTGCGTACGCTAACCCGTACAATTGCACATATTGTGCGCAAGGCTGCGGTAGAAATGCTGGAAAATGACACTGCTGAGGTTTCTGTAACGCGCGATAAGGTGACTAAGTACTTGGGAGAAGTACGCTATCTTCGCGATTTGCCCGAGAAGAAACCGTGCGTCGGCGTAGTGAACGGCCTTGCTTATACGACAGTTGGGGGCGAAACACTGGCTGTCGAGTGTGCTGTGATGAGCGGAAGCGGGGCGCTGAAGTTGACCGGACAGCTTGGCGAAGTGATGAAAGAGAGCGCACAGGCTGCGCTTTCATGGGTTCGTGCACATGCCGAAGAGTTCGATTTGTCTCCCGACTTTTACAAGACAATCGATATTCATATTCATGTGCCCGAGGGGGCTGTGCCAAAGGATGGCCCGTCGGCGGGCGTAACCATGACGACAGCGCTGGTAAGCGCAATAACGGGGCGTCCGGTACGACAGGATGTCGCCATGACAGGTGAGATTACGCTGCGCGGCAGAGTATTGCCTATCGGAGGCGTAAAGGAAAAACTGCTAGCCGCTTACCGTGCGGGAATTCAAACGATCCTCCTTCCTAAGGAAAACGAAAAGGATCTGGAAGACGTCCCGGAACATGTGCGCAAGAAATTTGAAATCATCCCGACAGAGAATATCGGCGACGTTTTGAAGATTGCATTACTTCCGAAGCAAAGCTGAAAGACCGAAAGCAGGTACACATGGAAATAAGAACCGCAAGATTTGTTACCAGCATGGCACAGTACGGCAGGTTTACAGGTATCGGACTGCCGCAGATTGCCGTGGCAGGGAAGAGCAATGTCGGAAAATCAAGCTTGATCAATGCACTGTGCCGCAACGGCAAATTGGCCAAAACGAGCGGGACACCCGGAAAAACCCGCCTTTTAAACGTGTTTGAAATCAATGGCGGCAGCGGGGATGCTTTTCATCTGGTCGATTTGCCCGGATATGGGTTTGCAAAGGTAGATAAGAGCGAAAAACTGCGATGGGGAGAGATGATGCAGGGGTATTTCGAAAATGCACGCGAGTTGAGATTGGTACTTCAGCTGGTGGATATTCGTCATGAGCCCACCCAGGATGATATTGATATGGTGGCTTTTTTGCGAGCCACAGGAGCCCAATTTCAGCTTATTGCTACCAAAGCAGATAAGATATCCCGCGGTGCCCGCATGAAGTATACGGCACCTATCGGACGCGCTTTGCAAACACAGCCATGGGAACTTATCTGCTGGTCCAGTGAAAACGGAGACGGGCGGGATCAATTGCTTAAGAGAATTGACCAGGTTATAAAATGACTTGGTATATTTGCTTGGAATTCTGAATGATTCCGCTTTTGAAGCACTTGCACAGCCTGCAGCTTTATGATAGAATACGCATGCATATTTATTCAGGAGGGATCTCTTCGTGGAGCATGAATCCGCTGGCAAGCGTGAATCCTTCGGTTCACGGCTTGGCTTCTTGCTGGTCAGTGCAGGGTGTGCAATCGGCATTGGCAATGTTTGGCGCTTCCCGTATATTACCGGAAAAAACGGCGGCGGTTATTTTGTACTATTCTATCTGATCTGCTTGGTTGTGATGGGCATACCGGTATTGACAATGGAACTGGCGGTTGGCCGCGCAAGCCGCAAAAGCGCTGTACTGTCGTATAAAGTACTGGAAAGACCCGGACAAAAGTGGCACGTTCATGGATGGTTCTGCCTTGCGGGATGCTATCTGCTGATGATGTACTATACCACTGTAACCGGATGGATGGTCAGCTATTTTACACGCTTTTTGACAGGCACATTTGCTGACGGCATGACTGCAGCGGATGTCAGCAACGTATTTGCTGCTTTGCTGTCTTCACCCGGCGAAATGACGCTGTGGACGGAATTGGTTGTGCTGGTCGGCTTTATTGTATGCAGCTTTGGACTGCGCCGCGGCCTGGAACGGATATCGAAGGGCATGATGCTGGCGCTGCTTGCACTGATTGTGCTGCTTGCTGTACACAGCCTGACGCTTTCCGGAGCTGCTGAAGGAATGAAATTTTACCTGCTTCCTTCCATTGAGAGCATTCAGAAAAACGGGCTTGGCAGCTTGATTGTGGATGCAATGAATCAGGCGTTCTTTACGCTGAGCCTCGGTATTGCCGCGATGGAGATATTCGGAAGTTACATGAGCGACCAGCATGCATTGACGGGCGAAGCGGCACGCATTTGTGTTCTGGATACCTTTGTCGCCTTGATGGCCGGCACCATTATATTCCCTGTCTGTTTCTCCTTCGGTATAGAGCCTAACCAAGGCGCTTCGCTGATTTTTGAAACATTGCCCAATGTGTTTGTCAACATGACCGGCGGGCGTCTGTGGGGGACGCTGTTCTTCCTGTTCATGATTTTTGCCAGCTTCTCCACTGTACTGGCTGTGTTTGAAAACATCATTGCCATCTGCGTTGATACTTTCGGCTGGAGCAGAAGAAAAGCTACGGTCATCAACGGCATCCTGCTTGCAATTGCAAGCATACCCTGCGTGCTTGGTTTCAATGTATGGAGCAATGTTTCAATCGGCGGGCGCGGCGTACTGGATATTGAGGATTTCTTGGTTAGCAATCTGCTGTTGCCTATCGGGTCTCTTGTGTACCTGCTGTTCTGTGTAACGAAGTGGGGATGGGGGTTCGACAAGTATTTGGCGGAAGCAAACCGCGGCAGCGGAATGAAACTTTCACCCAAACTGAAGCCCTATTTCCAATGGGTGCTGCCGATCCTGATTCTTGTAATTCTGATTGAAGGTCTGATCGGCTGAAAAAAATCCCTCCGCAAAAAAAGCGGAGGGATTTTTGCAACCGTTTGATCACACAATGGTCAAGTCACGGGGAGCGCTGTTAAGCGTTTCAGAGCCGTCTTCTGTAACGGCAACCAGATCTTCGACCCGAACACCGAAACGACCGGGAAGATAGATACCGGGCTCTATGGAGAACGTCATGCCGGGTTCTGCAATGGCTTCACTGCTTGCACTGACATCCGGGAACTCGTGCACTTCCAGTCCAATGCCGTGACCGGTACGATGGATAAAGAAATCCCCGTAGCCCGCATCTTCGATTACTTTTCTTGCTGCACGGTCAATTTCGCGCAGCGGAACGCCCGGGCGAACGGCAGCGCGCCCGGCAGCATTGGCAGCGCAAACCAAATCATAAACACGTTTCTGCTCATCGCTGACGCTGCCAATAAACACAGTGCGCGTCATGTCGCTGCAATAATCCTGCCATGTCAGGCCGACATCCAGAATAACGGAATCGCCGTATTTCAGTACATCATTGCCGGTATCGTGATGCGGCTCGGCACAGTTCGCACCGAAACAGACCAAGGGCTCAAAGCTCGGTTTGGAGGAGCCGAGGTGATTTGAGAAATCCGTGTGCATGGCAGCTGCCTCGTTTTCAGTGATGCCGACACGGAGCTGTGCTATGGTTTGAAGAATCGCTTGGTCGTTCTTTTGCGAGCTTTCACGCATCAGCTGAAGCTCCAGAGCGTCCTTATGAAGACGAGCATCATCTACGCAACGGGATCCGATTACAGGGTGAATATCGGAGCGAGCCTCCATTAAGCGGATTGTAAACTGACTGGGCCATACTTTATCAATACCGATCTTGCCAGGCTGCAAATTGTCAGCCAAAATCCGTACGCAATCCTGCGTGTCGTCATATTCGATCAGATCAGCCTCGATGTTTCCATGCAGTGCGAAAAGGCGGTTTGCATACAGACGTGTATCACCCTGGTCATTGACGTAGAGCACCACCATGCGCTCACCTGGGACAATCCATTTTCCGGTCAGATAGAAAACAGAGGCGGGCGCGGAAATCAATGCCTGTTTCAGCCCCATTTTGCAAAGGTTGTCTGCTACTCGTGCTACACGGGATGCGATCATAGATAAAGCCTTCTTTCAAAAACTGCCTATCATTTTGAACGGTCTCAGTGGTGACGCCCGTCATTCAAATAACGGCCGAACTCGGAGAGATTTTCAAGGGTTAATCCACAGCCGGTGGCAACGCATTCCTGCGGATTATCTGCCACGCGGCAATCTACCTTCAGTGCGGTGGAAATGGCATCTGCAAGGCCGGAAAGACGCGCACCGCCGCCCGAAAGAACAATGCCGTTGTCGAACACATCAGCGGCCAGCTCGGCAGGGGTATGTTCCAAAACAGCGTGAATAGCCTCAATCAATGCTGTCAGCGGATCATCGATTGCCTCGTATACTTCATCAGGGGTGATGTGCATCAGTTTGGGAAGCCCGCTGATCAGATTACGACCGGTAACATCCAAGCCTGTTTTGCTTCCGACAGGCGGCATGGCGGAGGCTACATTAATTTTCAGCTCTTCAGCCGTGCGTTCACCGATCAGAAAGTTATGCTTACGGCGCAGATAGCGGATGATAGCATCATCAAAGTGATCGCCGCCAAGTTTGGCAGCATCCGAAACAATCACACGCCCGAGGGAGAGCACTGCGATATCCGTCATGCCTGCGCCGATGTCCACAATCATGGAGGATCCATAGGCATCGGTAATGTTGATGCCGGCACCGATTGCCGCAGCGACAGGGCGATCCAGCAACTGTGTACGGCGAGCACCTGCCTCAAACATGATGGCAGAAATACTGCGCCTTTCCATTTCATTGACCCCGGACGGCAGGGAGAGTACTGCACGCGGACGCGAAAACATGTGCTTGCCGATTACCCGCGTGACAAAATAGTGCAGCATGCTGCTGGTCAACTCAAAATCGGATACCATGCCTTCACGCAGCGGGCGCATTGCAGTAATGCCGCTGGGGGTGCGGCCGATCATGCGGTGAGCTTCTGTACCGATGGCACGGATGGAACGTGTATCACGTTCCAGCGCAACAACGGCAGGCTCATTGAGCACAATGCCCTTGTTGCGAGCATAGATCACCACATTGGATGTACCCAGGTCAATTCCGATATCAGCCGCAGATGCCATGACGAAAGTTCTCCTTCGATTCTTACTTTACACGATATGTATTCTACATGAGTTGCCGTTTTCCTTTATTTTTTCAAAAATATTTGGGAACGGATAACCACTTTTCCAGAAAAAGTATGGAAACTCAGCCTGCGATTCTCCACAAATCCTGTTTTTGGAGAATTATTCTCATGCTACATGCCTTGTCTGCCTGTTTTAGGATTGCTGCGCTGTCCAAAGTGTGCGATTGCCCAGAACATCCACCACGCTGATGGCTACCGTACCGAACAGGAGCGGCAGCTCTAATTTTTCAGGCAGAGCGGGGGACTGCTTGCGCCGTGCGGCGGAGGCATACACTTGAAAAGCGCCATTGCGCATAAAGCCGGCGGACCACTGGTCAATGGCATCCAGCCCACGGACAACCAAATCTGCAGGCTGACGCATGATATCACTTGAGATCCCATTCGGCAGTGTGTAGTCCAAAAGCTTTACATCGTAATATCCGATCCCCGCTGTCAGATCGGCCGTCAAGGAAGCAGGACACTGCTGAAAAGGAATGCGGATATCCAAGGCGGTGTCCAGCAGCCGTTTCCGGCAGACCGAGATGGCACAGGAGGACAAATCCAAACCCAAGTAGCGGCAACCGTTTTCGCTGGCGGAAACCAATGCCGTTCCGGAACCGCAGCATAAATCCGCCACCAAATCCCCGGGACGTGTGCAGCAGCGAATGATACGATCCAGCAGGGCACGGGGCTTTTGCGTATCGTAACCCGTGCGCTGGGGGTCTTTTTGCTGAAGATGGCTGACATCCGTCCACACATCATCCGGAAAAACAAGCTCGTCGTCGTAATAAGTATACACCTTTCCGCCTGCGCGAATGGTGCGGCAGGCGCGTCCGTGCTCATCTACGGTTCGGCGCATATGGTTGGAACGGTTATCTTTGCGCGGCACGCCAACACGCGTGATATCAAAGTACAGCGAGCGGGATTTGGCGTAGAAGAGGATCACATCATGCTTGCGGCTAAAGTGCTTTTTTGCCCGTCCGCCGGATTGATAAGCCCAAATGATTTCATTGATAAAGTTGCTCTCGCCGAATACCGAATCGCATTCCAGCCGCGCATAGGCATTCATACGGCTGTCCAAGTGCAAGAATAATGCGCCTGTATCGCTGAGCAAATCATAGGATAAGCGCAGAGCTTCGCGCAAAAGCAACAGATACTGTGCCCGACCGCCCTGCTTGCTGTCCGAGTAAGCCCTCATGGTTAGCGTTTGACTGCCGTCTGTCCAGCCTTTTTCCCCGATGCGCATTCTGAAATTGAATTCATCCCCCGTGAAAAACGGCGGATCCAGATAAACACACTGCACTTTGCCTGCAAAACCGCTCAGGTCAGCGGTACGCAGATCCCCCTGCATTAAAACACCGCCTGCGTGCTCGCCGCAGAGAAGCTCTCTGCTGCATTCAGCCTGCCGCCACTCCAACGTAAAACCCCTCTCCTGTCAGTTCCAGCTGCGTAATTTTTGAAAATACAGATCCAAAGCTCGGAAATATGCACGGTGTTCCGGACACTCGTTTAAGATGCGTGCACATTGCAATACTGCGTGGGTAAATGCCGAATCCATACCGCGTATCCCGCCGTCACACAGCGGGCATACAGCGAATGCACGCGGATCCATGCGTACGGTTAAATGCTCAAGGCCATCACGAAGGGATAAAATGGGAGTCAGCGGAAACATCCGGCATGCAAGCGGACGGAGTGTGCGATCACATGTTCCACTGCAGGTAAGCAGCAGCATGTCGGGCATTACGCTGTCATCCGGCATCAGGGAAAAACCTTCCGGCAGAGGGTCATACAAGGCATTTTCGCCCGGAAAAAGCAACATCCCGCCCTGGCCGTCTTCATCCGGTGCACAGCAGGCCGCACCGCAAATGCTGCCGCAATCTTTGCGCAAAGGCGTAAGCGACTGCAGCAAACCCCGCGCGCGCAGCACTGCATCCAGCGCTTGCATAGGCACACCACCCCATCATGATGATAACAGCAGTATACCATAAAGCGTGAAATATTGCAATGAAACGAGATGACGGAAGCGTGAAATCGTGCACCGGACAAACGGCACAAAGACTGAAATGGGCATGGAAAGCACATTTTAAAAAGCCCTGCCGTTCATACGGAATGGCAGGGCAATAAATAAAACAGAAATGGATCAGCCGACCTCACTGCCGGGAGCAACATTGCCATCCACGGTCAGGACACGCAGATGCTCGGTGCCATCCGGCTGCTTTTCAACGGCAGAAAGAATCATACCATTGCTTTCGATACCCATCATCTTACGGGGGGGTAAATTGGCAATAATCACCAGATTCTTGCCGATCAGCTGTTCCGGCTCGTAGTACTTGGCAATACCGCTCAGAATTGTACGATGCTCCGATCCCAAATCAAGTTCAAACTTGAGCAGCTTATCGGATTTTTTCACGCGCTCGCAGGAAATGACTTTGGCAACCCGCAGATTGCATCTGCTAAAATCATCAATACTTACGCATCCGTCCGGAATGGCCGCGGTACCTTTGCTCTGCTTTTCAGGCTTCTTTTCCGTCTGCTTGGGAGCTGCGGACTGCGTTTCGGCTGCCAGGGCCTCCAGCTCTTTCTTGATATCCAAACGGGGGAAGAGCGCATCGCCTTTGGTTACTTTCAATCCTTCGGGAAGTTTGCCGAAGGTATCCAGCGAATTCCAGGCCTTCAGTGCGTCATCCGTAACACCGAGCTGGGCGAAAATGCGATCCGGCGTGGAAGGCATAAACGGGAAAATCAGCACGGCAACAAAGCGAACACATTCTGCCAGGGTAAGCAGGACGTTTGCAAGACGATCGCGGCTTTCCTCACTGCGTCCGAGTACCCAAGGCTGGGTTGCATCGATATATTTATTACATTCACCGATGACTTTCCAGATTTCAATTAGTGCCTGGGAGAACTGCAGCTTGCTCATCTGCTCATCGACAAGGGCAGGCAGTTGAGCGCAATGACGCTGCAGAGGAAGATCCATGGCTTCGTCTACAGCGCTTGTCCAAGCAGGCAGGACACCGTCAAAGTACTTTTCGATCATGGCCACCGTACGGCTGACCAGATTTCCCAGGTCATTTGCCAAATCGGCATTCAGACGGGTAAGGAAAGCCTCGTTGGTGTAATTGCCGTCCGATCCAAATGGCATTTCACGAAGCAGATAATAACGCAAAGCATCAGCGCCGTAGCGAGCCACGATGGGTTGGGCATATACAACGTTGCCCTTGGACTTGCTCATTTTGTCGTTGCCGAAAAGCAGCCAGCCATGGGCAAATACCTGTTTCGGGAGCGGAAGACCGAGCGCATGCAGCATAATCGGCCAGTAAATGGTATGGAAACGAACGATTTCCTTTCCGACCAGATGCACATCGGCAGGCCAATAGCGGCGGAACAGATGATCATCGGGCGTATCATAGCCCAGAGCGGAAATATAATTGGAGAGGGCATCAATCCAAACATAGACTACGTGCTGCGGATCAAAGTCCACCGGTACGCCCCATTTGAAGCTGGTACGGGATACGCACAGATCCTGGAGACCGGGCTTCAGGAAATTGTTGATCATCTCGTTTGCACGGGACGCAGGCTGAATAAAGTCCGGATGCTGCTGAATATAATCCATTAGCCAATCCTGATATTTGCTCATGCGGAAGAAGTAGCTCTCTTCCTTCATGGGTTCTACGGGACGGCCGCAATCTGGGCAGCACTTTACACCGTCTTTTTCCACTACCTGTGTTGGGGTCCAGAAGGCTTCACAAGGGGTGCAGTACAAGCCTTCATATGCACCTTTATAGATATCGCCCTGCTCGTAGAAACGGCGGAAAATCTTTTGTACCACTTTTTCGTGACGTTCGTCCGTGGTGCGGATGAAGTCGTTGTACTCAACCTCCATCAGCTTCCACAGCTCTTTGGTGTTCTCCACGATTTCATCCACATAAGCCTTGGGAGATACGCCTTTTTCCTCGGCCTTGCGCTCGATTTTCTGCCCGTGCTCGTCTGTGCCGGTCAAAAAATAAGCATCATATCCCTGCATCTTTTTGAAGCGGGTCATGGTATCGGCGGCAACTGTTGTGTAGGTGTGGCCGATGTGCATGTTTCCGCTTGGATAGTAGATCGGGGTGGTAATGTAGAAGGTTTTCTTTTCGGGCATGGAACCATTCCTCCAATGTTAATGCGTGAAATCGCGCAGAATTATCTTCTTTCTTTGTAGATGTTTTCAACACCACGCAGCTGACGGATTACCGAGCGGATGTAGACGACCAAGGCGGTATAGGCGGCACCGACACCGATCCAGAGAAGGATGATGTGGGGAGGCAATGCAAGATTTTCAAAATGAGTGCGGAAGAAGCTGAGAATCAGTGCCATTGACACGGCAACCTGGGCAAACTTGCCGACAAACAGGCTGTGGACAACAATCTTGCGGTTATACAGACAGGCACCGCCGATGACCATTAACAGCTCTTTTGTACCCAGCAAAACGACAGGCTCCCAAGGGATGATGCCGCGAATCAGCAGTGTGGAGAGCACGGAAAGTACCATCAGCTTATCTGCCAGCGGATCCATCAGCTTTCCGAAATCCGTGATGCATTGCATACGCCGCGCCAGAAAGCCATCCAATATGTCTGTAGCGCTGGCAAGCAGAAATGCACCCAATGCCCAATAATCCAATTGATAGCCAAGCATCAGTATCCAATAGACGGGCACCAGAAGCAAGCGAATCATTGTCAGTACATTGGGAATTGTCCATAGCCTGCGTTTGCTGTCAGACATGTCAAGCTCTCCTCATCTTTCGTAGGACATTTGCAACCGTCCCATTATAGCACAATTCTCTTTTTCCTGTAAATGAAAGAGTGTGACAGAAATTATTTTTTGCCGAGCTTTTGAATGTGTTTTACGGTTGCCTGTGCGGCAATGCCGGTTACGGCACCGGTCAGAAGGGAAATCAGCGTCAGGATTGCCAGATAGTAAAGCAGCTGACTGGTTTGCAGAATCAC
>CAVFPH010000011.1:0-1869 GCA_963624325.1 bacterium | reverse complement strand
GGCCAGCAGCACTTGGCCGGCACTGTGCGCGACAGCTCCCAGCATACTGACAACAGGCATGGAAAACTTCAGATGCTTGAACAATATCATGACGAGCATGCTTGTGATGCCGCCCGCCATGGCATACATCATGGCAGATACCCCGCCAAAGAGGAGGCCGGAGAGAATGACTTTGAGCAGCATTAAAAGGAAGGCAATGGGCGCGTCCAGAACATAAAGAGCAAACATCAGTACGCTGTTGCTAAGACCAAGCTTTATACCCGGGATGGCGAAAGAAACGGGGATCAGGCTTTCGATAAAGCCGAGTACCAGCATCATCGCAGTCAGCAGACCGCATAAAGCAACAGTACGAGTGGAAAAGCGCTTATCTTTGCGCATAAAAGCCTCCTATATCAGGTCAATGAGCGTGCTTTTGCAGTCGCGTGTACAGCACAGCGCAAATCAGCGCCAGGATGGGGAAGAAAATGGCACACAGCAAACCGCTTTGAAGGGAGCCGCCAAAGAAGCTGCTGATCCAGCCGACTAAGGAAGGACCGCTGGTGCAGCCGACATCGCCGGCTAAGGCTAAAAGTGCAAACAATGCCGTGCCGCCCTTTGGAAAATATGCGGAGGACAGGCTGAACACACCCGGCCACAAGATTCCCACGGAAAGCCCGCAGAGTGCGCAGCCTAGCAGGGAAAGTGACGACACAGGGGACAGGGCTGCCAGCATATAGGCAAATATACACAATACTGCACTGTACATGATAAAACGAAGCAGATTGATGTTGTTTCCGCGTTTCGCATAAAACAGGCGTGTGCCGCCCATGCACAGTGAAAACATGCAGGGGCCAAGCAAATCGCCTATAGTTTTCGATACTCCCAGAGCACTCTCGGCAAAAGCGGATGCCCATTGACTCATGCCCTGCTCCGATGCGCCGGAGGCGATCATCAGCAGCAGAAACAGCCAAAATGCCTTATTTCCAAATAATTGGCGTGCGGACATGCCGCCGCCCTCTTCTGTCAATGCTGCAATCGGAACCCTTGAAAAGAAAACTGCATTAAGCAGGGGAAGAAGTGCCCATAGACAGCAAAGGACGGGCCAGCTGGATTTGCCGAAAATGTATAAAAAGAGCGTAGAAATTGCAACGACGCCGACGGTTCCCCAGCAATAGAAAGAATGCAGCATGCTCATGACGGATTCTTTGTTATCGGTCGGGCAGGCTTCCACAATCGGGCTGATCAGCACTTCAATCAACCCGCCGCCGACAGCATAGAAAACAACCGCACAAAGCAGCCCTGCATAGGCAGACGGCAATATACGGGGGAAGAAGGCCATACCGATCAATCCGACTGCACAAAAAATATGCGCCGACAAAATGCAGGTACGGTAGCCGATGCGATCTACAAACCGTGCGGATAAAAGGTCAATCAAAAGCTGAATACAGAAATTGACGGTGATCAGCAATGTAATTTGAGAAAGCGGGATGGAAAACTGATCCTGAAAGATGAGAAATAAAAGGGGGGCTAAATTATTGACAACGGCTTGAGCGATGTAGCCAAGTTCACTTGCCCAAATGGTATGGCGATAGGTAAGCGCACGGCGCATAGATAGTGCCTCCTGCGGTAACAGAATTTCAAAGTATTATATCATGACTGAAAAGCGAACGTCAATGTCAAAAAATATCATGCTTTGCAAAATACTACTTGACAAATAATACTATGCGCTGTATAGTATAATGCGTTTGAAGGCATCAACAATCAGACGCTGACGCCTTCGGCAGAAAGACACCGAGGAGGGAAAAACATTGGATGCTCAAATGAAACGAGGGCTGACGGAAGCATGCATTCTGAAGCTGTTGACAAAAGGAGATTCTTACGGGTATCAGC
>CAVFPH010000010.1:0-34222 GCA_963624325.1 bacterium | reverse complement strand
AACTTCGATGATGGACTGGCGGCGAACCTCTCCCTTTCGCATGCGCCTCTCTCCTTTCGATGCGGAAGTCAGTAATTGTATTCGATAATCTGGGAATAGGTACGGTAGGTGGAGGTTCGCAGCAGATCCCGCCGAATTTCCACACCGTTTTGATAATATACGCGGTAGGTTTTGTATACATAACCGTCCCGCGCCTTGCGGACAACCTTCTCAGTGCCGTACTCCAATTCGGTATTCAGACGGCGCTCCACATCGGTCGGGGCGGGGGTGGTGGATACCAGCTCGGTTTTCAGGTCAACCGTCAGCCCGTCCGTAAATGTGATGCCGTAGATTTCCACGGTGCACTTGCAATCCTTGTTGTAGTTGCTGCCGGTCACGTAAGCGACGATGTAAATGGGATAGTCGCTGGAGTTTTTGAACTTGAAATCCAGGCTTTCGCTCAGAGACTGATAGCTTTGCCAGTCCACCGTGGCATCGCGGCCGGGATCCACATAGGTGCTTGGCCAGGCATGCGGGCTGGAGTAGACAATTTCCATGTTGGCCATGGCCGCGGCGTTGAACAGCGTGCTGGATACCTGGCAGACGCCGCCGCCTACTTCCTCCACGCTGGAACCCTGCGCGATGGCGCCGGCAGGCAGATAGCCCTTATCCACGGTTCGCCGCCCGGTGGTGCTGTTAAAGGAAAAAGTCTGGCCGCTTTCCAGCGTGCCGGTGATGGCGGCACAGGCAAGCTCGATGTTTTTGGTACGGTTGTAGCCCTTCAGGTTGCCGGTGCTGGTGCTGTAGGTGGAAATCAGCCCGAAGCTTTGGTTCAGCTGCGCGGCGGTGACGGAGGGCGCGGTTTTGACGGTGCTCAAAGTGATGGCGGAATAATTGCGGGCATCCATGCGGGCAACGATGGCATTGTAGATTTCCTCGCTGTCAATGGTTTGTCCCATCTGCTCCGCCGTAAACTGGAAGCTGCGGGTGGCAAAGTCAAACTGATAAATGGTTGCATCCTGCGCTTGCGTGCTTACGCGCTCCGATAGGGTTTGCGCCAGTTCCCGGACGGTGGCTTTGTCGTAGGTGATCTGGGTGTACAGGTAGGCCCCTTCCTGACCGATGGAGGAAACCTGCTGACAGCGCGCTTCAAAGGGCGTGCCGCTGTCGTTCAGCGTTTCCAGCATGCCCTGCCGCCCGATGGCGTAAGCCTCGTCCAGCACAGCATCGATATTGCGGCTGAGGGGCAATTGCTCCTGCGTGATGGTCCATGTTTTGCCGTCAATGGTAACATTTAAGGAAAACTGCTGATCGGTGTAGGCGGCATTTTGCGTCAGGGCGGCTTTGGCTTCGGCACGCGTCATGCCGCCGATGTGCACGCCGTCGATGTGCACGCCGTAGTAAAAGGTATCCTGATTGAGCGCCGAAACCTTTTCTTTGAAGGCAGGGTAATGATTGGAATACAGGGATGATACCCACAAGCCGCCGAGCACCAGCAGGGCAATGCAGACGATGATGATCAGCAGCCACAGCCCATCGCGGGAGCGGCGATGCGCAGGCGGATTGTAATCATCCGCAGGATCGGCGGGCGGATAAACGGGCGTTCCGGGCGGAACACCCTGCGAGAAGCGCTGATTGTATTGGGGATAAGAAGGCGCAGAGGGCCGGGAATACGCATTTGGCTGTGTTCCGCCGTAGGGCTGGTAATAGCCCTGCTGTGGTGCGGAGTAGGGCTGCTGCGCCGGCTGAACGGTGGGGGAGGAGGCCGGGTAATCGGGATACTCCGGATATTGTGCATGCTGGGCGGGTGAATACTGCATCTGGGGTGCGGAGGTATATTGTGCTTGGGTATTCTCCTGCGGGTAGGACGGATAGGCAGCGCCGGACGGGTACTGCGTGCGCGGCGCATCATCCGGATATTGGGGGCGGTGTACCTCCTCCTGCTGCGCGGCATGACGCTGAGAGCGGCGCTGACGCGGGGGCTGCTGCATGGCGGTCTCCTCCTTTCCGTAAAAGTAAACCTTGGTATATTTTATTATAGCATATCCGCCGCAGGTGTCAATGTACGCAGAGACCGAATTGCAAAATGATTCGCCGAATCGGAAGACGGGATCGCTGCGGAAGCGGATGAATCATGTCAGAAAAATGACGGATCGTTTCATTGCGTTGACAAGCTTTTTTGGCACATGATAGAATGCATGCGGACTTTCACGAAAGACAGGCTTCGGCTTTATGAGGTGATAAGCAGTGTCACAAAAGGTTGTGCTGGCGGTTGGCGCGTCCTCGGGTCTTGGGCGTGCGGCTGCCAAGTGTCTAGCCGCCGACGGCAACATCGTATACGCCGCGGCACGCTCCTTTGCGCAGGGGACGGAGGCGCCGACAGGCTGCCGCGCCCTGACAATGGATGTAAGCGATACGGACAGTGTGCGCAATGCGGCGGATACCGTTCTGCGCGAGCAGGGACACATCGACGTGCTGGTGTGCTGCGCGGCAAGCTTTACCATGTCCCCCATGGAGGAGCTTCCCGTGGATACGCTGGGTGCGATGATGAATGTAAACTTTCTGGGCATGGCCCGCTGCGTACAGGCCGTAATGCCCGCCATGCGCCGTCAAAACAGCGGCCATATTGTGCTTTTCTCATCGCTGAACGGGCTGTTTTCCATCCCGTTCCAGGGAGCATACAGTGCTACCAAGCATGCGGTGGAGGCCTACGGCGAGGCGCTTGCACAGGAAACCCTGCACATGGGCATCCGCGTTACGGTTGTTGAACCGGGAGACTGCCGCGGGGGCTCGCAGAAGTACCGCCGCACCTATCTAAGCGACAATTCCCCCTATGCCGACGCTTTCACAAAAGGCACGGCAAAAATACATCATGACGAAAGCAACGGCCTGCCGCCCGAGCGTGTCGGACATGCCGTAGCCCGCGCCGTTGCCAAGAAAAACCCGCCGGCACGGCTGGTTGTGGCATCCTTGGATCAGCGCAGCGCCGTGTGGATGCACAAATTTCTGCCGCGCAAGCTGTTTAACCGCATCATTGCCGCATATTACGGCTGAAATGCCAGGAGGGTCACATGCCGACATCCCGAGATCAAAAATGCGCAATGCTTCAAAAGAAGCTGACCTTTGAAAACTTCTTTGAAACGCTGTGCGTGGACCGCGATCAGACCGCAGCCATCTGGCTGGAAAACGATTGCGAAAAAAGCTACGATTACGAGGAATTCCATAACCGTGCCCTGCAGGCGGCCGCCCGCATCGATGATGCGCACCTGGGCAGCCGTGACGGCTGGGTGGGCCTTTGCCTGGAAACTTGCACGGATTGGCCGATCCTGTTCTGGGGTCTGCTGGCGGCAGGCAGAAAGCCGCTGCTGCTGGATCCGACACTCGGCGATGCGGCATTGATTCACCTCTTGTCTCAGGCAGGTGCCGGGGCCATGATTGCGGGAAAGCGCCGCCCGTCCATGCCCGAGATTGCCCAGCGCCTGCCGGCTGATCTGACAGCGGGAGCATACAGCAAGGATTTCAAGCCCTGCTGGGCGGACCGCATTGCCCTATGCACTTCGGGCACCACCGCCACGTCCCGCGTGTATGTATACGACGGGCGGGCGATTTGCCTGCAGGCCATCGCCTTTATCGAGCAGCAGCGCGGCCGCTGCATGACCAACGAAAAGTACGGCCGCGAGCGCACGCTGTGCTTTTTGCCGCTCAACCATATCTTCGGCCTGATGACCAACATGATTCCCACCGCGCTGGAGGGAAATCCACAGGTTTATCTGCATGACCGCGCCCCCGAAACCATCCTGAAGACCTGCCGTATCTGCAAGGTGGAGCTGATCATGGCCGTACCGCTGCTGATCAATGGTTTGTCCTCTGCCCTGCAGAAAAAGGTTGCCGGGCTTTCCGCCCCCAAACGCCGCATGTTCAAGACACTGCAGGATACCTCCATTGCCATTCAGACCGTATGGCCGGAGGGCGGCATGTGGATTGCCAAGCATCTGCTTTTCAAATCGGTCAATGCGCAGCTGTTCGGCCCGACCCTGCGCCAGATTGCCCTGGGCGGCGCCAATGCCCCGCAGGAGCATCTGCGCAATATCGCGGCGCTGGGCTACTGCGTGTCCTTTGGCTACGGCATGACGGAAACCGCTGTAACGGCCTATGACGGCGCGGTGGATATGAAGGCGCGCCTTTCGGGCTGCTCGGGCAGGATGCTGCCCATTGCGCATGCCAAAATTGCCGAAAACGGAGAGCTGATTGTCGGCTGCGAAGCCATTCACATCGGGCAGCTGCGCGACGGCCGCCTGATCCCGCCCGATCTGGATGAGAACGGCATGTTCCATACCGGCGATATCGTCCGCTTTGACGAAAAGCAGCGCCTGCACATCGAGGGCCGCATCAAGGATGTAATCATCGGTGCGTCGGGCGAAAATATCTATCCCGACGAAATCGAAAATACCTTTACCGGCATTGCGGGCGTTGAAATGATGACCGTGCTGGGCACGGGTGGTCGGGGCCTTGAGCAGGTAACGCTGGTGCTGACGCTGGGCGATGGCATGCAGAATGCGGACCTTCGCCGGCAGATCAGGGCCGAGGTGGAGGAGCGCAACCGCACGCTGCCTTCCGCCAAGCAGGTACGGTGCGTGCTGTGCACGGCCGAAAAGCTGCCGCTTTCGGGCAGCATGAAGGTAAAGCGCGTGGAGCTGCGCAAGCGCATCGAGCAGGGCGATTTCCCCTGTGAGGCGCTGATGGGCACCGTGCCGTCGGCAAAGAAAACAAAGCAGACCGAGGCGGATGCCGCCCAGGTTACCCTTGCCGAGCTGCCGAGTCAGGACGAAATCGAAAAGAAAATTACGGCCTTCTTTGCCGAGGCGCTCTCAATTTCCGAGCCCATTTCGCCCACGGCGCACTTTGCGGATGATCTTGGCGGCGACAGCCTGCAAATGCTGTCCGTGATGCTGAAAATCGAGGAAGCCTACGGCGTCATGATGACGGAGGAGGAGGCAGCCGGCTGCACCTGCGCCCGTGATGCGGCGGCCGTGATCCGCGCACGGCTCGGCGGCGATCAGCCTGCCAAAGCATCTGCGCCCGCGGCAGGCAAGGTAAAGCCCATTACCCGCATTGAGGATTCCCCCGAATATGCCGCCCTGCAGGAGCGCTTCCGCTCCATCCGCGGCGAAAATCCCTACTTTGTCTGCCATGAATCGCCGCTGCGCGATACCTCTATGATGGACGGGCATGAGGTGCTCAACTTCGGCTCCTACAACTATGCGGGCATGTCCGGACGCCCCGAGACGGTAAACGCTGCCATTGAGGCGGCGAAAAAGTACGGCACTTCCGCCAGCGGCAGCCGCCTGCTGGGCGGCGAAAAGAAGCTGCATGAGGAGCTGGAGGCGGCCATTGCCCAGTGGAAGCATACGGAGGATGCGCTGGTGCTGGTATCGGGCCACGCAACCAACGTGACCTTTGTGGGCAACTTCTGCGGCAAGGGCGATCTGATTGTCTATGACGCGCTGGCCCACAATTCCATTCACGAGGGCTGCCGCATGAGCGATGCGGTATCCAAGGCTTTCCCGCACAATGACGTTGCCGCGCTGGAGAGCATCCTGCGCACGCAGCGGGATAAATTTGCCAAGGTGCTGATTGTATGCGAGGGCGCATACAGCATGGACGGCGATATTGCTCCCGTTCCCGACTACGTGCGGCTGAAAAAACAGTACGGGTGCTTCTTGATGGTGGATGAGGCACACTCTGCGGGCGTACTCGGACCGACCGGCGCGGGCGTGGATGAGTATTTCGGCTTGGCGGGCGATGATATTGACATCAAGATGGGCACCTTGAGCAAGGGCCTTGGTACCTGCGGCGGTTATCTGGCGGGCAAAAAGAATCTGATTGAGTATTTGCGTTATACCCTGCCCGGCTTTGTATTCTCGGTGGGCATGGCGCCGCCGCTGGCAGGCGCCGCGCTGGAGGCGGTACGGCTGCTGCGAAGCGATCCGAGCATCATGCAGCGCATGCAGCGCAACATCAAATTGTTTGTTTCGGAAGCGCACAAGCGCGGTCTGGATACTTGCCTGGCCGGGGATTCGGCCATTATCCCCGTGCTGATCGGCAACGATTCGGATGCTTTTGAACTGTCCGTTGTCTTGGGACACAAAGGCGTGTTCGTGCCGCCGGCCGTGTATCCGGCCGTTCCGCGCAACAGTGCGCGCCTGCGCTTCTGCGTTATCAGTGAGCATAAACCCGAACAGATTGTCCGTGCGCTGGACATCCTGATGGAAACGGCGGATGAGATGGGTATCAATATCCGCAAGCGCGGCGAATAAAACAGCACAAGCAACGGGAACGGATGCAAGATTCCGCTCCCGTTTTTTGATTTGTATTTCGATTGTATTTCCTGGGAAAACGGTTGACATTGCAGACATGCTGCTTTATAATCAAACCATTATGGGAAAGGGAGGCGGCTGTGTATGATGCAAAAGTCCAAGCTTCAGGCTCGGCTGACCTCCGACTGCGCGCTTCAGGCACGTTCTGCTGACGTGTCTTCTTTGCATTGCGGCTATTATTATTACTATTATTATGCCTGCAAATAGTCTGGAAAGAAGCGCGTGAGTGAAAAAGTTCAGGCAGCGGCTTCCTTTCAGACAGGGAGGCCGCTTTTTGATAGCAAAAAAACGGGAGGAATCACCAATGAAAAAAGCATGCGCAATTTTGACGGTCATCTGTCTGCTGCTGGCGGGGCTTTGCCCGGCCCTTGCGGAGGAGAAAACCTATAAGATCGGCATCTGCCAGCTGGCACCGCATCCGGCGTTGGATGCCGCTACGCAGGGCTTCCGCGATTACCTGACCGAAAAGCTGGGAGATCGGGTAATCTTCATTGAGCAGAACGCAAGCGGAGAAATCCCCACCTGCATTCAGATCATGAATACCCTGATTTCCGACAACGTTGATCTGATCATGGCCAATGCTACCGGGGCTTTGCAGTCGGCGCAGAGCGCAACGGGGGATATTCCGATCCTGGGCACGGCCGTAACGGACTACGGCGTGGCACTGGATCTGCCCTGCACGGACGGCAAGACGGGCACGAACATTTCAGGCACGTCTGATCTGGCGCCACTGGATCAGCAGGCCGCGATGATCAAGGAGCTGTTCCCCGATGCCAAGGAAGTCGGCCTTCTGTACTGCTCGGCCGAGGCCAATTCCGCCTATCAGATTGCGGTCATCACGGAAGAGCTGACAAAGCTTGGCTATCACTGCACCGAGTATGCCTTCAGCGATTCCAGTGATGTAACCTCCATGACAACCAATGCCTGCATGAACAGCGATGTCATCTATGTGCCTACCGACAACACCGTGGCCACCTGTGCCGATGCCATCTGCAATGTATCCGTCATGGAAAATGTGCCGGTGATCGCGGGCGAAGAGGGTGCGTGCGCGGGCTGCGGCGTGGCAACACTGTCCATCAGCTACTATGAACTGGGACGCATCACGGGCGAAATGGCCTACGAAGTGCTGGTGGAGGGCGCGGATATCAGCCAAATGGCCATCCGCTACGCGCCGACCACAAACAAAAAGTACAACGCGGAGCTGTGCGAGATTCTTGGAATCACCGTACCGTCGGATTATATCGCCATTGAGTGATCGACCCTGTACACGTTGAATGTTTATGCACCATATTTTGCATGAAGACGGGATTTTCTGTTTTTCCGCTGTATTGTGTGCATAAAAACGGTTGACAGCTGCGGCGGGCGGGTTTATAATCTGCCCATCAATCAGCAAGGAGGGCACCGCGATGACCAAGCAGAACGCTTGCCAAGCCATGGTGTCCCTTCGTGCGGCTGATGCTGTGCGCTTCTTTAGCGTGCTGTTTTTTTACCGCGGCTATTACTTTTACCGCGCCCGAAATGCACGTCTGAAACGAAGCGCCTGATATTGTCCGGCACGCCGGAATCCGTTCAATCAGCGGCTCCCTTTCAGACGGGGAGCCGCTTTTTGATAAGTAAAAAATCAGGAGGAAATCACGATGAAAAAGGTATGTGCGATTCTGATGGCTGCTTGTCTGCTGCTCACGGGGCTGTGCTCTGCTTTTGCGGAGGAGAAAACCTACAAAATCGGCATCTGTCAGCTGGCACCGCATCCGGCCCTGGATGCCGCTACGCAGGGTTTCCGCGATTATCTGACCGAAAAACTGGGCGATCGGGTTGTGTTTATCGAAAGCAACGCGCAGGGCGAAACGGCCAACTGCACCCTGATCATGAACAGCCTGATTGCCGAAAATGTGGATCTGATTATGGCTAATGCCACCGGCGCCCTGCAGGCGGCGGAGAGCGCAACAGGGGAGATCCCGATTCTGGGTACGGCGGTGACGGATTACAGCGTGGCGCTGGATTTGACCTGCACGGACGGCAAAACGGGCGTGAACGTGTCGGGCACGGCTGACCTGGCGCCGCTGGATCAGCAGGCTGAAATGATCAAGGAGCTCTTCCCCGATGCCAAGGAAATCGGCCTTCTGTACTGCTCTGCCGAGGCCAATTCCTCCTACCAGATTGCGGTCATGACGGAGGAACTGACAAAGCTTGGCTATCACTGCACCGAGTATGCCTTCAGCGATGCCACCGATGTATCATCCATGACGACCGCTGCCTGCCAGACCAGCGATGTGATCTATGTTCCCACCGACAACACCGTTGCAAACAACACCGAGGCCATCCGCAACGTGGTTGAGGTTGAAAACGTGCCGGTAGTTGCGGGCGAAGAGGGCATATGCTCTGGCTGCGGCGTGGCAACGCTGTCCATCAGCTACTATGAGCTGGGCCGCATTACGGGCGAAATGGCGTATGAAGTGCTGGTGGAAGGCGCCGATGTCAGCCAGATGGCAATCCGCTATGCGCCGACCACAGCCAAGGAATACAATGCGGAACTGTGTGAAATCATGGGCATCACCGTTCCTGCGGATTACACGGCGATTGCCGAGTAACAAGATACTAAACGACGGGAAGGAAAGGCGCAGGCCTTTCCTTCCCCAACATGCTGTGTGGAGGAAACATGAATCTGTCACTGTCATCATTGCTCAGCGCCATGCCCGGCGCAATTGCCCAAGGGTTAATATGGGGGATCATGGCCATTGGCGTCTACATTACCTATAAAGTGCTGGATCTGGCTGATTTGACGGTGGACGGCACCATGGCAACGGGCGGCGTGGTTTGCATTACGCTGATGGTGAACGGCGTTCCGCTGTGGATTGCGCTCCTCTGCGCAGTGTTGGCCGGCATGCTGGCCGGGCTTATGACGGGGGTGTTTCATACGCTGATGGGCATTCCCGCTATTCTGGCCGGCATTCTGACGCAGTTTTCGCTTTATTCCATTAACTTGTGGATCATGGGCTTTAAGTCCACGGTTTCCATTAACGTAACCCGTTACAATTTGCTGGTCAGCAGCCGAAACGTCAAAAAGCTGATCTTCTCCAATCCCATTTTCGTAACGGCGATTGCAATTATCCTGCTGGTGCTGGTGCTGTACTGGTTCTTCGGTACCGAGCGCGGCTGCGCCCTGCGTGCCACGGGTGCCAATCCCGCCATGGCGCGCGCGATGGGCATCAATACATCCGGCAGCAAAATCCTGGGACTTATGATCAGCAACGGCATTGTGGCGCTGGCCTCGGCCCTGTTTTCCCAGTATCAGGGCTCGGTGGATGTCAATACCGGACGCGGCGCAATCGTCATCGGCTTGGCTGCCGTGATTATCGGCGATGTGGTTTTCGGAAAGCTCTTTCACAATTTCGGGCTGAAGCTGCTGGCCGTGGCCATCGGCGCAGTCATCTATTACATGGTGATTCAGGTGGTGCTGTGGCTGAAACTGAATCCCCTGATGCTCAAGCTTTTCTCCGCGCTGGTTGTGGCGATCTTCCTTGCGATTCCCTACTGGAAGGAAAAGCTCAGCACCCATGTAAGCCGAAAGGGGGACTGCAAGCATGCTTGATCTGAAGAACGTCAAAAAAACCTTTAATCCCCGCACGGTGAATGAGCGCGTGGCGCTGGACCATATTAACCTTCACCTGAACGACGGCGATTTTGTTACCATCATCGGCGGCAACGGCGCGGGAAAATCCACCATTCTCAATGCAATCGCCGGCGTCTGGCCGATTGATGAGGGCAGCATCGTCATTGACGGAAAGGACGTAACCAACCTGCCGGAGCATCGCCGCGCGGGGCTGCTGGGACGTGTGTTCCAGGATCCCATGACGGGTACGGCCGCTTCCATGCAGATTGAGGAAAACCTTGCCCTGGCCAAGCGCCGCGGCGACTTTCGCACCCTGCGCACGGGAATCACCCGCGCCGAGCGCGAAGAATATCGGGAGCGGCTTAAAATTCTGGGCCTTGGGCTGGAGGATCGCATGACCGCCAAGGTGGGTCTTCTGTCAGGCGGACAGCGCCAGGCGCTGACGCTGTTGATGGCCACGCTGAAAAAGCCCAAGCTTTTGCTGCTGGATGAGCATACGGCGGCACTGGATCCGCATACGGCGGCCAAGGTGCTGCAGCTTTCCGACCAGATTATTCGGGAAAACAACCTGATGACCATGATGGTTACTCACAATATGCGCGATGCCATTGCCTACGGCAATCGGCTGATCATGATGCATGAGGGACACATCATCCTGGATATCAGCGGCGAGGACAAGAAAAAGCTGACGGTTCCCGATCTGATGGCGGCCTTTGCCCGTGCCAGCGGGGATGAATTCAACAATGACCGCGCCCTGCTGGGATAATTGATTCATTTGCACGCCGGGGATTTTCCTCGGCGTTTTTTATCTGCCTTTTGACATTAACATTCATTGCACGTCATTGCTAAATGCGAACATATGTGCTATAATGGCACCCGTCCAACACAAAAGCGGAGGTATCTGCATGCACGATTCCATTGTCATCAAGGGCGCACGGGAGCACAACCTGAAAAACGTCAGCATCACCCTGCCCCGCAACCGCCTGATTGTCTTTACCGGGCTGTCAGGCTCGGGCAAAAGCAGCCTTGCCTTTGATACCATCTATGCAGAGGGTCAGCGCCGCTATGTGGAAAGCATGTCGGCCTATGCACGGCAATTTTTGGGACAGATGGATAAGCCCGATGTGGATTTGATCGAAGGGCTGTCCCCGGCCATTTCCATCGATCAGAAAACCACCGCCCGAAACCCGCGCTCCACCGTGGGCACGGTGACGGAAATTCATGATTATCTGCGCCTTTTGTATGCCCGTACGGGTATCCCGCACTGCCCCGTATGCGGGCGGGAAATCCGCCAGCAGAGCGTGGATGAAATGGTGGAGACCGTGCTTGCCTTGCCGGAAGGCACCAAGATTCAGCTGCTTTCGCCCATCGTGCGCACCCGCAAGGGGGAGCACACAAAGCTGATGGAGCAGGCGCTCAAGGACGGTTTCCTGCGCGTACGCATTGACGGCGAAATGTATGAGCTGGACGATACGCCCGCACTGGACAAGCAAAAGAAGCACACCATCGAGATCGTGGTGGACCGTCTGGTGGTGCGCCCGAACATCCGCCAGCGCCTGACCGACAGCCTGGAAACGGCGCTGAAGCAAAGCGGCGGGCTTGTCACCGTGCAGCAGATCGAAACCGGGGAGGAAACGCAGTTTTCGCAGAACTACGCCTGCCCGGACTGCGGCGTAAATATTGAGGAACTGACCCCGCGCATGTTTTCCTTCAACAATCCCTATGGTGCATGTCCTACCTGCGCGGGGCTGGGCACGCTGATGAAAATCAGCCCCGACCTGTGCATTCCGGACCGCGACAAATCCCTGAACGAGGGTGCAATCACCTGCATGGGCTGGGGGGATTCGGGCACGGCCGGTTCCATGGCCAATAACCTGCTGTGCGCTTTGGCCGAGCATTATCATTTTTCCATGGATACTCCCGTGCGCGAACTGCCGCAGCATGTGCAGGATATCCTGCTCTACGGCACGGGCGGCGAAAAAATCGCTGTCAGTTACGACAGCATCAACGGCAGCGGCACCTATATGACGGCCTTTGAGGGCGTGGTAAACGGGCTGGAACGGCGGTATCGGGATACGGCCAGTGATGCCATGAAAGCCGCCTATGAGGAGTATATGAGCAACGAAACCTGCCCGGAGTGCGGCGGCAGACGCCTGAAAAAGGAGGCGCTTGCGGTTACGGTGGGCGGCGAAAACATTGCCCAGGTATCCGATATGAACATCCGCGCCGCCAAGGCATTTTTAAGCGGACTGCAATTGAACCCGACGCAGACGCTCATTGCCGCGCCGATCCTAAAGGAGATTGATGCCCGCCTGACTTTCCTGTGCGATGTCGGGCTGGACTATTTGACCCTTTCCCGCGGGGCAGCCACACTGTCGGGCGGCGAGGCGCAGCGCATCCGCCTGGCCACGCAGATCGGAAGCGGATTGGTGGGCGTGCTCTATATTCTGGATGAACCCAGCATCGGCCTGCATCAGCGCGACAATGCCCGGCTGCTTGCCACCCTGCGCCATCTGCGTGATCTGGGCAACACCCTGATTGTGGTGGAGCACGATGAGGAAACCCTGCGTGCGGCCGATTATGTGGTGGATATTGGGCCGGGCGCGGGTGAGCACGGCGGCAACATCGTGGCCTGCGGCACGGTGGAGGAGATCATGAACACCCACGGCTCCATCACCGGCGATTATCTGGCGGGCAGACGCTGCATTCCCATTCCTGCCGCTCGGCGGCAGCCCAAAGGCTTTTTGACCGTGCGCGGCGCGCGGGAACATAACCTGAAAAACATCGATGTGGCCTTCCCTTTGGGTGTGCTGTGCTGCGTCAGCGGGGTATCGGGCAGCGGAAAATCCAGCCTGGTCAACGCGATTGTGCATAAAACGCTGGCGCGCGATCTGAACCGCGCGCGCACAAAGCCGGGGGACTGCGACGGCATCGAGGGCATTGAGCAGCTGGACAAAATCATCTGCATCGATCAAAGCCCCATCGGGCGCACGCCGCGCAGCAATCCCGCCACCTACACCGGGCTGTTTGACCTGATTCGCCGCGTGTTTGCCCAGACCAATGAGGCCAAGGTGCGCGGCTACAAGGAAAACCGCTTCTCTTTCAATGTAAAGGGCGGCAGGTGCGAGGCCTGCAGCGGGGACGGACTGCTGAAAATCGAAATGCACTTTATGCCCGATCTGTATGTGCCCTGCGAGGTATGCGGCGGCAAGCGCTACAACCATGAAACCCTGCAGGTAAAGTACCGCGGCTGCAGCATTGCCGATGTGCTGGATATGACGGTGGAAAAGGCAATGGAGATTTTCGAGGCGCACCCGCAGATTATGACCAAGCTGCGCACGCTGGCCGATGTCGGCCTTGGCTATATGCGGCTGGGACAAAGCAGCACCACGCTGTCGGGCGGCGAGGCACAGCGCATTAAGCTTGCCACAGAGCTCAGCCGCCGCGCAACGGGCCGCACCATGATTCTGCTGGATGAGCCGACCACCGGACTGCATGTGGATGATGTTTCCCGCCTGGTGCGGGTGCTGCAGCAATTGACCGATGCGGGCAACAGCGTGCTGGTGATTGAGCATAATCTGGATGTGCTCAAAGTGGCGGATTATCTGATTGACCTTGGCCCCGAGGGCGGCGATAAGGGCGGACGGGTGGTTGCCTGCGGAACTCCCGAGCAGGTGGCTGCGTGTAAAAAAAGCTACACCGGCCGGTTCCTGCGCACGGTGGGAATTAAATAAAGACAGAACAAACGCCCCTGCGGCAGTGCCGCAGGGGCGAAGACAGCTTTGGGGGTATTCGGATTATTCCTGCGCGGCGGTCAGCAGGCTCAGCAGCGTGGCAACCTGCTCGGGCATGGCGGTCTGCGCATTGGTCAGAAGGGTGGCAAGGCCGTAGTTCTGCAGGTCGGCCAGCAGCAGCTGAGCATCTTCTTCGCTCAGGTTGGCGTCGGAAACTTCCAGCACGGTCAGGCCTTCCAGCGAGGGCATTTCGACCATGGACTCAGCAGATTCCACAGTGGCAAATTCCAGGCCGACGAGGCCATTCTGCGTGCCCATACCGGGATCGAACGCGGCGTAGGCGTAGTTCTCATAGTCACCCGCATTTTCGGTGTAGCCAAACCACAGATCCATTTCAATGCCGCCCGATACAAGAGAGGCAATGGCGTCAAAGGTTTCGGAATCGGTGACTTCAATGGTCATGCCGAGCAGCACATCATCGGTATTTTCGCCGCTGAGGATGGCGTTGTAGGCAGCTTCCCAGGTGTCCTGACCGGCGGTATCGGTAAGCAGAAAGGCATCCACAACGGGATGGCCGCTTTCGTTTGTATACAGGCACGCACTTGCATAAACAGTGTTCATGAAATTGACGGTGAAGTACTGTTCCCCGGTGGTTTCATCCGTGTACACACTGTAATCGGCCAAAACGACATCACCATTGCTAAGCAGCTCCGCTGCGGCTGCCTGCAGCTCCGCAATCAGATCGGCAACGGTCGAAGGCTCGCCGTTCTCATTCGTTTCCCCGCTGGCATTCAGGACTTCCTGCAGATAGACCTGCATCACGGTATCTTCCGCCAGACGGGCAGCCCAAGCGGAAAAAAGATCTCCGAAAAGCTTGGCAGTATACTCTATATACTGGGTGCCGTCCTCGGCGGTTTGCTCGGTGATGCCCGAAACAGCGGCCTGCGCATCTTCCCAATAGGGGGCAAGGACAGCGCAGACTTCCTGCATGACGGCTTCCAGGTCTTCTTCGGAGATGGACTGGCCGTTGAGGGTAAGGGAAGCCAGATCTTCGGTCTTGGCATGGATGGCATAGTGGGGGAACAGGCTGGAGACCACGGTGATGCCGTCCTCTTCCTCAATGCCGGTGAGGTTGGCAACAACGGTATCGCCCAGCTCAACGCTGATGTGGTCCAGATTGCCTTCCTCCACAAAGTAGATGCCCAGGTTGCCCAGCATGTCCAGCGCGGCGGACGCGATCTGCGCGTAGCCCAGGGAACCGTCGCTGTCAAGCATGCTGACGTAGGACTGAACGGTGGATTCATCCACGGAAACAGTCATGGCGGTGATGGAAGAAACGGCCTCAGCGGTTTCCTCGGCGAAGGCGGCAGTGCAGGACAGCAGCATAACCAGCGCTGTCAGCAGAGCAACAAGCTTTTTCATGTATCATATCCTCCTTTTTTGTTAGGGACACAACCATTATAGCATAGGGAAATTCAGTGGGTCAACAAGGAAAAACGGGGGGTGGTTACTGTGCTGCGGGCTGAATCTGCCCAAGCAGTGCGGTCAAACTGCCGATCAGCGCTTCGCTGTGGGTACCGATATAATCGGTCAGCTCCTGCAGGGTCATGCTGTCCAGCGCAGCGGCGTTTTCGGTATCCACATCGGCCTGATTCAGCATGGAGGATGTGCGGCTGTGGTATTTCAGCGCAAGGCTTGTATCCGTTCCGGGCTGGGTGTAGGAAAAATCGATATCCAGGCCGATGGAATCCTCGGTGTTTGCCCCGCCGGTCAGGGAGACATCGGCACAAAGCAGCTGCGAAGGGAAGGATTGCCCCTGCGCGGGCTGAATCAGCAGGGAGAAACTGTGCTGCTGCGAGCGTTCCTTACCGGTGTTGGCTGCATCATATTGCTCCTCCCCCAGCACGGCGGTAAGCAGGTAGCTGCCCGCAAACACATCGGCATCGGCTGCGGCATAGGAAAATTCCCCCGCGTATACCCCCGTGGCCTGCGTTTCAAGGGTGAAATGCAGCGTGCTGCCCGCCGACAGCACGGCTGTGACTGCCTGCGCATTTTCCGCTGCTTCCAGCGTCAGGTGAGACAGCACCCCACCTTCCTCAAAGGGCAGATCCAGTACCTCGCTGACCATGCTGCCCTCAGAGGTATAGGTACGGGTCAGGGTCAATTGCTGCTCGGAGGAAACCTGCTCCAAGGCGCTGACAAACAGGGGCAGCATGCCGGGTTCCAGATAGGCATTGGCTTCTTCTTCGCTCAGCCGTTCCCGCAGCAGGCTCAGCATGGTGTCATCCTGATACAGTACCCGCAGCAGCTCGATGGCTTCCTCCGCGGCCTGCCGCACGGTAAAGCAGGAGGCGGACACCGTGAGCATCGCGCCCGACTCATCGCGGGTGATGGACATCTGCGTGTTCTGCTGCAGCCATGCGGTAAGCAGGGTGTTGTAGGGCGTCAAAGCGGCATCCAGCCGATCCTGCCACGCTGCATCCGCCGACAGCACAGCCCAGAACGCGCGGTCCAGCGAGGGCCAGCCCTCTTTTTCGGCAGGGAAGAGCATCATGGATAGGCTGTTCAGATCCCGCGGGAAGGAGAGCACCTGATCGCCCAGCAGATCGCCCGACAGATAGCAGCGGTCGCCCCACCCCGAAACGGTCAGGGTGGAGAGCTTTTCCTCCCCGCTGTAGAGTTTCAGCCGTGTCTGGGTGTTTCCGAGCGTGGCGCCGGATTTGGAGCGCACGTAGGTGGTGCGCAGGGATACCTCGGGCAGCAGCCCGCAGAGCATCGCCCAGACATCCTCACTGACAAAGCAGGGAGCGCTGCCCTGCGCCGTGCCCGACAGCTGCACGCGGTAGCTGGTGTTGGCCTCAATTTGGCGCTCCATGATTTCCAGAATGGTCTTGCCTTCGATGCTGTCTGCCCGGCCTGCCAGGGGCAGGGCAAGCAGCAGGCACAGCAGAATGCACAGATATCGTTTCATTGCCCGGATTCCTCCTTATCGGCTGCTTCGGCGGGCTGCTCTGTTACGCGCAGCTGCGTGGTATCGCCGGATAGATATTCCGATGCGCACAGGGCCTGCAAAAGGGCTTGTGCGTTCTCGGGATCTTCATTTACAAGGGTTTGCACCAGAAGATGCGCAAGGACGGACGGATCGCTCTGCGCCTCAAAAACATCGGGCAGGGAGGCTTCCGCCCAGCTGAACGTGCCCGAAAGCAGCAATTTTCCGCTGCGCTTGACGGTGTAGGCGGATGTCTGACTGCCGTCGGGCTTTAAATCAAGCGTGTATTTCACCGATTGCTTGCCGTTCTTTCGCTGATAGGATGCGCTCGACTTTCCATCCGTAAAATCATCGGTATAGCGGCCTTCGGCCGAGAAAATATGCTGGGCATCGCCCGAAACACGGCGTATCTCGCAGGACCAGGAGGTTTGCTTGGAGATGCGTGCGCTGAAGGAAATCTTCAGGTTTCTTTCCTCGCCTTTGCCCTGACCGGGACACCTGAATGCCAGGTACAGCCCTTTCTCTGCGCGGCAGCCCCATTCCAGGCGGATCTCCCGGATATCATCGGGCGCAACCTGCGCCTGCGCGGCATAGAAATACGCGCCGATTTCCTGCCCGTCCCGTGCAAAATAACGCTTGAAGGTGGCCTTTTCGCCCGTAATTTCAAAATCAGACAGGTCAAATTCCGGAAACACGGCGGCGATCAAGGCGATTGCTTCAGGCTGCTTTTCCTGCCATTCCTCGCGTGTCAGGGCATATGTCAGCTGCTGCGTGCTGGTCATCACCTCGCCCATCTCGACGGAACGGTGTTCCTCACGCTCATAATCGCTCAGCAGCGTACCGAGATCGGCAGACAGGGTCAGCATGCGCTCAAGGGTAACCCGCGGCGTACCGCTTGCAAGGGACAGCCAGGTTTGCCCGTCCCGCGCCAGCAGGCACACGGTGTCTTCTCCCGTATCGGAAACGGTCAGCGTCATGCCGCAAAGCAGGGTGCGCAGCGCATCGGCCGCGCCATCGGGCCACAGATTGCTGTCCTCCGCCGTGAAGGAAAGGGAAATCCCTTCGCCCAGGGCCGCGTAGGGCAGCAGCAAAATCAGCAATATGCAAAGAAAACGTCTCATGACTGCAGCATCCGCTCCATCTGAAGCCAATGCATTCCGTATGCGTCCGTCTCGCCCACGGCAATAAAGCCGGCGTTTTCGTACAGGCGCAAAGCGGGAATATTGCCGCTGCCCACCAACAGGCGGGCGGCATCATACCCCTGCGCACGGGCGGCGTTCAGTATGCCGCACAGCATGGCCTTGCCCAAGCCCTGCCGCTGCATATCGGGCAGCACGCCGAGGCGGGCCGGCGCACAGGGCTTCTGGGCGGGGGTAAATACATCCCCGGTTTCCAATCCGTCCTCGGGCAAAATCAGGCTGCCGCAGGCAACAATATGCCCCTGACTGCGAAGCACATAGAGCCCGCCGTCTGAGAGATCCTTTTTTACCTCTTCAATGCCGGGGTAACAGGCATTCCATGTGCACTGCTTCTGACGGGAACAAAGCTGGTACAAACGCAAAACAGGCAGCGCATCCGAACGCTGCGCGCGCGAAAACTTCAACATCGGATCATACCTCCACATCTGTCATTATAATGGAAGATTGCCAAAATGAAAAGACGAAAAGACGTGCAAGCGGGGAAATTGTCTGTGACTTTCGAAATTTTACAATCCGCCGCAGGGTGCAGGAGGGCGCCGATGATATTTATTTGCCAAGCCCTGCGGTTTGCGGTATAATGAGGACGATAAAAAATGGGGAGGTTTCGCCATGGCGTTTGCGCATCTGCATCTGCATACCGAATACAGCCTGCTGGATGGTGCCTGCCGCATCAAAAAGCTGCCCGCGCTGATCAAGGAGCTGGGCATGGATGCCTGCGCCGTGACGGACCACGGGGTGCTCTACGGCGTGGTGGATTTTTATACCGCCTGCCTGGATGCCGGCGTGCATCCGGTAATCGGATGCGAAATGTACCTTTGCCCCAACATGGATGAAAAGATCTATGCCAATCGCGAATACAGCCACCTGATCCTGCTATGCGAAAACAATACCGGCTATCAAAACCTGATGTACCTGTGCAGCGAGGCTTTTATCCGCGGATTTTACTATAAGCCGCGCATCGACTATCAGCTGCTGCGGGAGCACAGCGAGGGGCTTATCTGCCTGTCTGCCTGCCTGTCGGGCGACTTGCCCAAGCTTTTGCTGGACGGACGCATCGCCGAGGCCGAAAAATACATCCGCGAGATGTCCGAAATGTTCGGTCCGGATCACTTTTACATTGAAATCATGGATCACGGCATTGCCGATGAAAAGCGCGTGCTGCCGCGGCTGATTGAAATGAGCGAGCGCACGGGCATCCCACTGGTGGCTACAAACGACTGTCACTACATGCACCGCGAGGATGCCGAAACGCAGGAAGTGCTCATGTGCATCCAGACGGGCAAAAACCTGGATGATGAAAACCGCATGCGCATGGAAACCGATCAGCTGTACGTCAAAGGCGAAAACGAAATGCTGGCGCTGTTTCCCGGCCATGCGGATGCGGTGCAGCGCTCGCATGATATTGCCATGCGCTGCAACGTAACCTTTGATTTTAACACTGTTCATTTGCCGCACTTTCCCGTGCCCGAGGGAGAAACCAGCGATACCCTGCTTCGCAAGCTGACGGAGGAGGGCTTTGCCAAGCGCTACCGTCCCGATGATCAGGTGGCGCGAGACCGCCTGGAATATGAGATCGGCGTGATTACCCAGATGGGGTATGTGGATTATTTTCTTATCGTCTGGGATTTTGTCAAGTTCGCCAAGGATTCGGGCATCATGGTGGGCCCCGGGCGCGGCAGCGGCGCGGCCAGCATTGTGGCATACTGCCTGAACATTACCCAGCTGGATCCCATCAAATACAGCCTGACATTTGAACGTTTCCTGAACCCCGAGCGCGTCAGCATGCCCGATATCGACATGGACTTCTGCTATGAGCGCCGCCAGGAAGTGATCAACTACGTTGCCCGCAAATACGGGCAGGATCATGTGTGCCAGATCATTACCTTCGGCACCATGGCGGCGCGCGGCGTGATCCGCGATGTGGGGCGCGTGCTGGGCTATGCCTATGCCGAAACCGATCAGATTGCAAAGCTGGTGCCCATGGATTTGGGCATGACGCTGGAAAAAGCACTGACGCTGAGCACCGAGCTGAAAAGCGGGTATGACAATGACCCGCGCATCAAGCGCCTGATTGATATTTCCCTGAAATTGGAAGGTATGCCCCGCCATGCCTCCACCCATGCGGCGGGCGTGCTGATTACCGGTGAGCCGGCGGTGCACTTTGTTCCCCTGCAAACCAACGAGGATGTTGTCACCACGCAGTTCCCCATGGGCATTATCGGCAAGCTCGGCCTGCTCAAGATGGACTTTCTGGGGCTGCGCACCCTGACTGTGATCCGCGATACACTGGATCTGATGCGCTCCCAGGGCATCAATATGAAGCCCGAGGATATTCCCATGGACGATACGGCGATCTACCGCATGATTTCGCAGGGGGATACGGACGGCGTATTTCAGCTGGAAGGCGGCGGTATGCGCACCTTCCTTACCAACATGCAGCCCGAGAACTTTGAAGATATCATTGCCGCCATCAGCCTCTACCGCCCCGGTCCCATGGAATCGATCCCCCGCTATATCGCGGGCAAGCGCGATCCTTCCAGCGTCAAATACGAAACGTCGCTGCTGGCGCCCATTCTGGATGTTACCTACGGATGCATGGTGTATCAGGAGCAGGTCATGCAGATCGTGCGTGATCTGGCCGGCTATTCCTACGGCCGATCCGACCTGGTTCGCCGCGCCATGGCGAAAAAGAAAAAGGATGTCATGGCAGCCGAACGGAAAAACTTTGTATACGGCTCCGAAAAGGATCATGTCCCCGGCGCGGTCAACCGCGGTGTTCCGGCGCCCGTGGCCGAGCATATCTTTGATGAAATGACGGCCTTTGCCAGCTATGCCTTCAATAAGGCGCATGCCGCCTGCTATGCCGTGGTCGCCGTGCAGACGGCATGGCTCAAATATTACTATCCTGCCGAGTTCATGGCCGCCATGATGAACAGCGTGGTCGGCAATTCCGCCAAGGTGGCTGCCTACATTCAGTACTGCCGCAAAAAAGGCATCCCCGTTCTGCCGCCGCACGTCAATTTTTCGGATCGCAAGTTTACGGTAGAAACCGACAAAAACGGCGTCAAATGCGTGCGTATGGGCATGAGCGGCGTAAAAAATGTCGGAAACAATGCGGTTGATGCCATCGTCCGGGAGCGCAGCCTGTGCGGGGCTTATGCCAGCGTATTTGATTTCTGCCGCCGTATTGACAGTGAAACCGTCAATAAGCGCGCGGTGGAAAGCCTGATCATGGCAGGCTGCTTTGACCACATGGGCGCAACGCGCCTGCAGTGCATCCGCGTATTTGAGCGGGCACTGGATGCAAATTCCGCCAAGCGCAAGCAAAATGTCGAGGGGCAGATATCCCTGTTTGACATGGGCCAGCCGACGGCGTCCCTGGTCATGGATGATCAGTATCCGCCGGTGGGCGAGTATCCGCAGCGGCAGCTGCTGTCCATGGAAAAGGAAATGACCGGCGTGTATGTATCGGGACATCCGCTGGATGAATACCGCAAGGAGCTGGAAGCACTTGAAATCAACACCGCTTGGGTGGCGGAACTGAAGGAACGTCCCGATGCCGGAATCGATGAGGATGGCCGTCAGGTAACCATGGGCGGTTTGCTGACGGCCCTGCGCCCAAAGGCCACCAAGAAGGGCGGAATGATGGGCTTTATCACCCTGGAGGATCTGACCGGCCAGATTGAATGCCTGCTTTTCCCGCGCGTGTTTGAGCGCTATAATAAAATCCTGGAGCTGGACACCCCCCTGCTGCTGTACGGACATCTGAGCGTGCGGGAGGATGAGGATACCAAGCTGCTGGTGGATGTGGCAGAACCGCTGACTCCCCTGCCGCCCAAGGAGGAGCCGATATCCGATGTCGAGCGCGCCAAGCGTTCTCCGGTAAAGCTTTATCTGCGCATGAAACGCGGCCGGATGGCCGAGGTCAAAGAAGTGCTGCAGCGTCAGCCCGGCAGTGTACCTGTGTATATGAATTTCCCGGATGAGGGCATTACCCTGCTTGCTCCGCGCGACTGCTGGTGCGAGGACGCGGAGGATATGATGGCAACGCTGATGACCACCTTGCCCGAAAAAGATATGAAGGTTGTGGATAAACGATGACGGATACGGCGATCAGCCTTTGCTTCCCTGCCAAACAGGAATATGCCATCTTTCTGCGCACGGCGGTTTCGGGCGCGGCGGCAGCCGACGGGCTGACGTTGGATGCGCTGGAGGATCTGCGGGAGGCTGCCCTGGAAGCGTTTTCCGCACTGACGGAAAGCGCGGGGGACGGCGCGCAGGCACTGTGCGATATTTACCGCACGCAGGAAAACACGGTTTCCCTTCATCTGCGCCTGAGCGGGCGCACGGGCGTGCCCGCGGCAGACGATGCAGCCGACATCACCCGCGCGGTGCTGCTGCCGCTGGTAAACCGGGTGCAGGTATTCTATGATGCCCACGGCTGTACGGGCGTGCGCATGACGCTGCAGGTGGGGTAACCATGAAGGATACGACCGACCTGCAGGCATTGGCGGAAGCATACGCCAAAGCACCGTCCCCGGCAGGAATGGATGCCGCCGCGCAGGCCGCACTGCCCCTGTGCGGGCAGGTTGCACGCAAATTTACCGGCAGGGGCGCGGAATACGATGACCTTTATCAGGTTGCGTGCCTGGCGTGCGTGCGCGCTCTTCACGCTTATCGGATGGAGCATGATGTGCCATTCGCTGCCTTTGCCGCCCGGTATGCCGCAGGCGCCATCCGCAACTATCTGCGGGACCGGGCATCTGCCCTGCGCCTGCCGCGCAGCCTCTATGAACAGGGAACGCGGGTGAACTGCGCGCGCAGGGAGCTTACCGTGCAGCTGATGCGCGAGCCTACCCTGGCGGAGCTTTCAAAGCACCTCGGCTGGGATGATGCCCGGACGCTGGATACCCTGCTTGCCATGGAAAACAGCCGCAGCGTATCGCTGGATGCGGAATCGGGGGAGGACGAAATTCCCCTGCGTGAGCTGCTTGGTACGGAGGATCCGAACATGGCAAGTGCCGCCGAACGGATTGCGGCGTGGGAACAGATGATGCATCTGCCGCCGCGGGATGCGCGGCTTTTAACCCTGCGCTACATCGAAAACCGCTCTCAGCGGGATACGGCGCAGCAGCTGAACATGACGCAGATGCAGGTGCACCGCAGCGAAAAACGCTTGCTTGCCCTGCTGCGCGAAAGGCTTGAAGGCAAATGAAAATCAGTCAATCTTCAGGGGACATCCGCAAAAATGCCGTCTATGCCATCATTGTCAATTCGATCCAGATCGTATCGGCCGCTGCCCTGGCCACAGTGCTGGTAATCGAAAAAAACAATCTGGCTGTCGATATCTTCTCCGTCATCATCGCCGCAGTGGTGACGGCCGGCGCGGTATTGGACATTCGGGAGGCCGTGGCGGCAAGGCGCAAAAGCGATGAAGCCGATATGCTCAGCGATATGGTGGCGCAGATGGATGCGCTCAACCGCACCCTGCGTGCCCAGCGGCATGATTTTCTCAATCATCTGCAGGTGGTATTTTCCCTGATCGAAATGGATGAGCAGAAGGAAGCTGCCGATTACATCGAAAAGGTGTACGGCGATATGCAGTCCGTTTCCCGTGCCATGCGCACGGATAACCCCGCCGTCAACGCGCTGCTTCGCGCCAAGCTGGCGGACTGCGAGGCGGCAGGCGTGCTTGTCGAAACGGATATCGGCGGCAGCTGGCGGGAGCTTCCCATGCCCGCCTGGGAAATGTGCCGTGTTTTTTCCAACCTGATGGATAATGCCGTTGACGCGCTGGAAAACACGGCGGACAAACGCCTGTGCATCCGTCTGCAGGAGGATCTGCACGGCTTCTCCTTTTCCTTTGTCAACAACGGCCCTGCCATTGCGCAAAAGGAGCAGCCGCGGATTTTTGAAGCCGGGGTGTCCAGTCACGGCGAGGGACGCGGCATGGGTCTCTACATCGTGCGCCGCACCGTTGAAAAATACGGCGGAAACATTCATGTGACCAGTGATGAAAGCCGCACCATTTTTTCGGGTTTTATCCCGCACGGCAGAAAGGAACACCATGAGCAAAAAAATACGCGCGCTTGATCTGATCCTGCAGCGCGGGCTGATTGCCGATGAAAAGGAGGCACGCGCCTGCCTGATGGCGGGGCAGGTATACAGCGGAAGCCGCAGAATTTCGGGCGCGTCCGAGCTTTTGTCTGCCGACTGCGATCTGCACGTGCGCGGGCTGGATATGCCCTACGTTTCCAAGGGCGGGCTGAAGCTGAGCGGTGCAATCCGGGATTTCGGCATTCAGGTAAACGGCCGTGTGTGCATTGATGCCGGAGCATCCACGGGCGGATTTACCGACTGCCTGGTAAAATCGGGCGCGGCCCTTGTGTATGCCGTTGATGTTGGCTACGGCCAATTGATGGGGTCGCTTCGGCAGGATCCCCACGTGGTCAACCTGGAAAAGACCAATATATCCGATGAAAAGCTGCTGTCGCTGGATCCCAAGCCCACGCTCGGCTCGGTGGATCTGAGCTATCTTTCCCTGCGAAAAGGAATCCCCGCCTTTGCCGCGATTTTGCGGGAGGAGGGGGAACTGATGTGCCTGGTAAAGCCCCTGTTTGAAACCGAGGATGCCGCGGCACGGCGCTCGGGCGTTTTGCCGGATGATGCCTACGCACCCGTTTTGCGGGATCTGATCCGCGATGTTAACGCATTGCCCTATGCACAGGCCGTCAATGTGACGCATTCCCCGGTGACGGGAAATGCGGGAACGCGGGAATTCTTCCTGCATGTGCGGCTGGGCAGGGACAAGGGAAAACCGATTGATCTGGAAGATCGCCTGCAGCAGGCCGTAGCACGCGTGCTGCAACTGTCCTTGTATGAAAAGAACGGCTGAGGGGATGGATTTTATGTTTGAACAGGATGAAAATATGCTGCGCTTCGGCGTGACACCGGTGGAAAACCTGTTTATTCAGGATTATTTGCCATCCGCCCGCGGCGATTATGTAAAGGTTTACCTTTATGTACTGTATTGCGGCGCGCATCCGCGAAAGGAGTTGAGCACTGCCGAAATCGCACAGGAGCTCGGCCTTTCGCAAAGCGATACCGAGGCGGCGCTTCGCTACTGGGAGCGCAGGCATCTGCTGGTGCGCCTGAGCGACAACCCGCTGTCCTACCGCATTCAAAGCCCCACTCAGCTGCTTGTATCGGGCGAGGGCGGCCTGGAGGCGGACTCGGCCTTTGTTGCCTTTTCGGAGGATATCTACGCCCTTTTCGGGGATCGCCGAAAGGTACGCCCGGGCGAGATTGCGCAGGCATACGAGTGGGTGCAGGATCTGGGTCTTCGGCAGGAAACGGTGCTGATGCTTTTGTCCCATTGCCTGAGCACCCGCGGCGCGCAGTTTTCCTTTAAGCAGGCAGAGCCCGAGGCCGTGCGCATGCGCGAGGCCAATGTAGTGACTGCCGAGGATGCCGAAGCGTTTTTCGCCCACAGCAAAAAGGAACAGGACGGCGCAAAAGCCGTGCTGCGCCGCTTGGGCAAGCGCCGTCAGCCCAGCCAGGATGAGCTTGATCTTTACCGGAAATGGACGCAGGAGTGGCACTACGAGCCTGCCGCCATTTTGGAGGCATGCGCCGAAACCACCAAGGGCGAGCCCACCTTTGCCTATCTGGACGGCATCCTGAACGGCATCCGTACCCGTGCGGAGCACGGCAATGCGCCCCGCACGGCGCAGCAGCTGCGCAGTCAACTGACGGTTGACCAAGAAAAACGTGCGTCCGTACGCGGCTTTGCGGCGGAACTGGGATTGAAGGGTGCGCCCGATACCTTGAACGCCACCTATACCCGCCTGTGCGGCGAATACGAACCGGGGCTTGTGCTGCTGGCCGCCCATCAGGCGCATGCGGCAGGCCGCGGACTGGATGCGGTGGAACCCTACCTGCAGGCCCTGCGCAAGCGCGGACTTACCACCCGTGAGCAGGCGCTGGCCTTTATTGCCGAAACGGACGAAGCCAACCGCGCGCTCTATGCGGTGTTTTCGGCCTGCGGGCTTGGCGGCAAGCCGACCAATGCGGATCGTGCCCTGTACAAAAAGTGGCGCGGCTGGGGCTTTGAAAATGAGCTGCTGCTTTTGGCGGCGGAACAGTCCCGCGGGGCGGACAACAAGCTGCCCTATATGGACAAGGTGCTGGAGGCATGGCATGAGGCGGGCGTTACGGCCCCCGAACAGGTGTCCGCGCGTCAGGCAGAGCATGCCCGCGGCCGCAATGCGGGCGGAAGTGCGCAGCGCCTCGTAAAGCAGGTATCCGCCCAGCAGTATACGCAGCGCGAATATACCGATGAGGAGCTCAACAGCCAGACACTGGAATTGCTCAAGGAGGCGAGTCAGCTCGATGAACAGTAATGTTTTGCAAAAGGTAATGGAGCAATTAGCGTCTCAGCGCGCACGCAACGAGCGGGAGGAAGAACGCCGCCGCACCGAGGTGCTCTCCAAATGCCCGCAGATCGGCACCCTGATGGATGAACGCCGCGAAGCGGTGATGAAAAGCGTGTATTCCGCCTTTGCGGCTCCGGTGCAGGCGGATCTGCCCCAAAAGGTGGCGGAATGGAACCAAAAAATCAAGGACATGCTTGTGCAAAGCGGCTTTCCGGCGGATTATCTGGATCCGGTTTTCCGCTGCCCGTACTGTGAGGATACAGGCTATGCCGGAGAAAGCAAAAAGGTGCTGTGCAGCTGCGCCAAGACCATGTATGCCGAGATGCTTGAAAAAGAGAGCGGCTTTGAGCGGGAGCAGACGTTTGAAAATTACGATCCAAATGTGTTCCCCGATACGCCCATGGATACATTGTCCGATGCGCAGGCGGCCTTCCGCGGGATTCCCCAGCGGCGGTATATGGATCTGCTGCGCCGCAAGTGTGAGGCTTATGCCGACAGCCTGCCGAATCCGTCCCAGCGAATGCTGCTTTTGTACGGCAGCAGCGGACTTGGAAAAACCTATCTGCTTCGCTGCATCCATGCCCGTGCCCGTGAAAAGGGCGTTCCGGCGCTCTGCGTGACGGCCAATCAGTTTATCCGTACGGCACGGCAGGCCATCTTCCAGCGCAATCAGGAAGATCTGGATGCTCTGTATGAAACCGAGCTGTTGCTGATGGATGACCTGGGCAGTGAGCCGCTGATCGAAGGCATAACGGTGGAGGAGATGTTCAACCTGATCAATGAACGGCAAAACGCCCGCAAATGCACGGTGCTGTCCACCAACCTGACGCTCAACGAAATTAAAACCCGCTACACGGAGCGCGTCCTATCCCGCCTGCGCGATGTGCATGCCTGCCAGACCCTGGAATTCCTGGGACGCGATATTCGGCAGTTGCCAAACCGCTGAAAACCAATTATAATAATAAAATCAGGCTTGAAAGGGGGACGAAACGATGCGCGCAAAATTGTTTTTGGCGCTGCTGTTTGTTTCCCTTTTGTGGGCAGGCACAGGAGCGCTGGGGCAGGAAACGCCGCAGGTGCGAAATCCTTTGCCGCAGATGGCTCTGGAGCGCTGCACGCTGCCCGAGCAGCAGCAACGGGAGCAAAGCGAGCGGGAGACGGAGCATGTTTCCCCGGCCGAATGCAAAACATGCATGTGCCATCCTGCCGGCCGGATTGCCGCTGCCGCCCCCGTGCGCAATGACAGCTATTACCGTGTTGCCTATCAGGCATTTTACCTGAGCGGGAAGGCAGGATAGCAGCCGATATCAGCCCCCCGCCGCACCATTCATAATTAAAAAGGAGATATGTGATTTATGTCCAAGAACATCGTTCTCAGCCGCGTGATCTGCGCGATCGTGCTGGCAGTTCTGCTTGTTGCCACCGTTGTCGGCGCCTACCTGGGCATTGCCGGCCGCGACACCCAGATGGTAACCATCCATGAGGAAGACGGCGATCGGGAAGAAGCCCTCTACCGTCAGGTTGCCTTCATCCCCAATACCATGAACGAGAACTGGCGTGAGGCCGTTGTTCCCTCTTCCGCACTGGGCGGCGGCTACAGCTATACGCTCACGATGGATCAGGGCGAAATGACCGATGAAGAGTATACCAAGGCCCTGAAGGCCTCCGCCAAAGTGCTCAAGGCCCGTGCAGAGCTGGTTGTCGGCGATGCCAGCACCAAGATCGAGGATAATCAGATTGTCTTGACCGTGCCCGAAACCTCCTACAATTCCACCATTGCCGCACTGATGACCCCCGCCGGCGAGTACACCCTGGCCTTCCCCAACGATGACAACACGGCGCTGGGCGATGCCGTTATGGACAGCAGCGACATCAAGCAGAGCTACTACTACACCAGCAGCAGCACCTACTACATCCAGCTGCAGCTGACCAACTCCGGTATCAGCAAGTTCAACACCCTGCTCAGCGAGCATCAGGGCGATACGATCTATCTGGTTCAGGACGGCAGCGTGGTTGCCTATGCCAGCTTCTATTCTTCCACCCTCAGCGACGGCATCATGACCCTCACCGCAAGTGATGCTTCTTCTGCCTTTACGGCCGTTGCCTGCCTGCGCTCCGGCGCCCTTTCCGGCGCAACCTCTGTTGCCTCCTACGGCGCTGCGGAAGCCGCGCTGGGCAATCTGCTCAACACCGTGATCCTCGTCTGCGGCGCTGCCCTGCTGCTGTGCTGCGTATGGATGATTATCCGCAGCCGTCTGGCCGGCCTGTACGGCGTATTCACCCTGGCTGCGCAGGTGGTTCTCTTCTGCCTGGCGATTGCCCTGATCGCCGTTTCCACCGGCTGGAAGCTGGGCGTAGGCTCTCTGATCGTGCTGGTGCTGTGCGAGGCTGCCTTTGTGTATGGCCTGATGCTGGTGCTGGGCCGCATGGCAACCATTATCGGCAAGGGCCGCGGTGCCCGCGCGGCGGTCGCTACGGCCTGCGGCGGCAGCTTTAAGCTCCTTGCGATCCTCTACGGCGCCATCCTCGTTGTGGGCCTGATCCTCATGTTCGCCTTCCAGAGCAGCATTGCCGGCATCCTGGGACGCTTCGTAGCCATCAGCGCCATCCTGAGCGTAGTGATGATCTACGTATATCTGCGCGCCCTGCTCAGCTGCAGCTTTACGCTCTTTGGCGAAAAGACCGCGCTGTACAAGTAATTAAGCATCAAACGGCAAAGCGTTCTCTGCCGCAGGGCAGGGGCGCTTTGCCTGTATTCGTTTTGGGAAAGGAGCGCTATGCTGAACCTGATCTGCCGAGGCGCAAAGGGAGAAATTCCCGGCATATCGCCTGTGCTGGCCCCGCTGCTGATTGCCCGCGGCGCGGATACCTATGAAAAGGCGCAGGCCTTCCTGCACCCGTCGGAGGGGGACTTGAATGATCCCTTTCTGATGCCGGACATGCATGCCGCCTGCACGCTGATCCGCACGGCCATTGCCCGCCGCATACCCATCGCCGTATACGGTGACTATGACTGCGACGGTGTATGCGCAACGGCGATTTTGCTGGAAACCCTCCGCAGCCTCGGCGCCGATGTGCGCTCTTATATCCCAAGCCGCAAGGAAGAAGGCTACGGCCTGAATGAGGCTGCCGTGCAGCGACTGGCAGAGCATTGCGGATTGATGATCACGGTGGACTGCGGCGTGACGGCGGTAAAGGAAATCGCCCTGGCAAAAAGCCTCGGCATGCAGGTTATCCTGACCGATCATCATACCATGCCCGATCAGATGCCGCCGGCCGATGCCATTTTGCATCCGCAGTTGGGTGGCTATCCTTGCGCGCAGCTGTGCGGCGCGGGGGTTGCCTATAAACTTTCCTGCGCCCTGACAGGCAAGAACGTATTGCCTTCCCTGGAATTGGCCGGGCTGGCAACGATTGCCGATATGGTGCCCCTTCTCGGGGAAAACCGTGCTTTGGCTGCCCTTGGCCTGCGCGCCATGCGCAAAACGCAGCGCCCGGGGCTGCGGGCGCTCATGCAGACGGCCGGCATGAAGGAAGATGCCGAAATCGGCGGCATGCAGGCGGGCTTCCTGCTTGCCCCCCGCATCAATGCCTGCGGCCGCATGGATACCGCCGATATTGCCCTTAATTTGCTGTCCACCCAAAACGCTGCCCGTGCCGCCGCACTTGCCGCCGAGACGGACACGCTCAATGCCCGCCGAAAGACCATTGAGCAGCGCATTCTGGAAGAAGCCGAATCCCAGGTGCGGGCCATGGACCTGTGCTCCCTGCGCGCCATCGTGGTGCAGGGCGAGGGCTGGGAAAGCGGCGTGGTCGGCCTGGTCGCAGGGCGGCTGGCCGAGCGTTACGGCTACCCGACCGTGGCACTTTCGCAGGACGGCGATGTATGCGTGGGCAGCGCGCGCAGCGCCAGCGGGGTGGATCTCTATCAGGCATTGAGCACGTGCGCGGATCTGTTCACGCGCTTTGGCGGACACAAGCAGGCGGCAGGGCTGACAATCCGCACGGAGGACGCGGAAAACCTGCGCCGGCGCCTGAGCCATGCGGTTGAAGCACAGCTTGAGGGACGCATCCCCATGCCCGAAAGCGTCTATGATGCCGAAATTACCCTGCCCGAAATCACCCTGGATATGATCGATGAACTGCGGCAGCTGGAGCCTTTCGGAATGGGCAACCCGGCCCCCGTATACCTGCTGCGGCAGGCGGAAGTGCTCTCCGCCCGTGCCGTCGGCGCAACGGGCGCACATCTTAAATTGACGCTTTCGCAAAACGGCACACTGATGGACGGCATTGCCTTCCAAATGGGTGACCGCGCGGGCATCCTGCAGGGTGAAACGGAAATGGTGATCACTCCCGAACAAAACAGCTTCCGCGGCAAGGTGACGCCGCAGTGCCGCGTGCAGGCACTCGGCAGGGCATCCGCGCACTTTTCACCCCGCCCGCAGGAGGAAGCATTGGCGCTTTTGCAGGAGTTTGACCGTTTTTGTCGAATAAATAAAGCTTACCCGCAGCCGCAGCCGATGACTGCGGACAGCCTGCAGGTTAAGCCGCAGGGCATCCTGCTTTTGTGCCGCACGGCGGAAACCGCCAATACCCTGAGTGCGCGCTTTGCCGATTTGGACGCGCAGCAGGATGGGGGAGAGGAGCCGCGGGCATACAGCACCGTGTGGCTGTGCACAAGGCTTAAATGCAGAGGTCCGTACCGCAAAATCGTGCTGTGCGACGGTCTGCTTTGCCCGCAGGAGGCTGCCGCCCTGGCAGCGCTTTACCCGCAGGCAGAGCTTTTCGCAATGCCGCAAAGCGCAGCACTGCGTGCACGGATCGCGGATCTGCAATTTGACATCGACACTTTGCGAAACCTGTACCGTGCCTTGCGAGGCGGAGAAAAAATCAACACCGGCAATCCGCGGGAATGCGCCATGGCGTATGTGCTGCAAAGCATGGGGCTGCTTACCCTGCAGCCCGCAGTGCAGCTGCTGCCCATGCGCAAATGCAGCCCGGCGGATGATCCCCTGTATCGCCTGATCCTGAACGGAGGAAATGAGAACCATGGCAACTGCCTATGAATGCATGACATTGGAGCAAATGATTGCGCGGATGAAGCATTATCATCCGAATGCGGATGCTTCCCTGGTGGAGCGTGCGTATGCCTTTGCCGAGCGTGTACACGGCGGACAAAGACGTCTCAGCGGCGAGCCGTATATCATCCATCCCGTCTATGTTGCCAGCATCCTGACCGAAATCGGCATCGATGCCCCTACCATCGCAGCCGGGCTTCTGCACGATACGGTGGAGGACTGCAAGGATGTTACCCTGGATGTGCTCCGTCAGGAGTTCGGCGAGGAAGTTGCCATGCTGGTGGACGGCGTAACCAAATTGAGCCGGCTGGATTTTACGGACCGCGAGGAACGGCAGGCCGAAACCCTGCGCAAGATGATCCTGGCCATGGGACGCGATATCCGCGTGGTGCTGATCAAATTGGCCGACCGCCTGCACAACATGCGCACCCTGAAATTTCAGCCCGTGGAGCGGCAGGTAGCCATTGCCCGCGAAACGCTGGATATCTACGCCCCGCTGGCACACCGTCTGGGCGTGTATACCATCAAGGCGGAACTGGAGGATCTGTCCCTCCGCTATATTGATCCCGAGGGCTATCAGGATGTGGCGCGCAAGGTGGGCATGAAGCGTGCCGAACGCGAGGAAAACATCAAAATCGTCATTGAGGAGCTGTCTCAAAAACTGAAGGATCTGGGCATGCACTTTGAGGTGGCGGGACGCCCCAAGCACCTGTACAGCATCTACCGCAAAATGGTCATCCAGAATAAGCCCTTTGACCAGATTTACGATCTGATTGCCATCCGTGTGCTGGTGGATACCGTGCCCGACTGCTATACCGTGCTGGGTGTCTGCCACACGCTGTGGACGCAGGTACCTGGACGATTCAAAGATTATATTTCCGTCCCCAAGAACAATATGTACCAGTCCCTGCATACCACGGTAATCGGCGGACGGCGCATTCCCTTCCCGTTTGAAATCCAGATCCGCACATGGGAAATGCATCATGTGGCCGAATACGGCATCGCCGCGCACTGGCGCTATAAGGAAGGCGGGGATGACAAGGCCTTTGACCGCAAGCTGTACTGGCTGCGGCAGATCCTGGACTGGCAGAGCGAAACAAGGGACAGCCACGAGTTTATCGACGGCCTGAAAACCGATATTTTTGCCGAGCAGGTGTTTATCTTTACCCCCAAGGGCGATATCATCGATATGCCCCGCGGGGCAACCCCGCTGGATTTTGCCTACCGCGTGCATTCCGCCGTGGGCAACAGCTGCATCGGCGCCAAGGTAAACGGCAGAATTGTGCCGCTGGATACCCCGCTGGAGACGGGCGACCGCGTGGAGATTATGACCTCCTCCGCCGCCAAGGGCCCCAGCATGGACTGGCTGAAAATTGTCAAAACGCAGGGTGCACGCTCTAAAATCCGTCAGTATTTCAAGCGCGAGCTGCGCGGCGAAAACGTAACCAAGGGCAAGGATTTGCTTGATCGTGAAGCCAAGCGCCGCGGGCTGCAGCTGGGCGCCCTGATGAAGGATGAAAATCTGGAGCCGCTGCTGAAAAAGTACGCTTTTTCGGATGCGGAGGATATCTACGGCGCGGTGGGCTACGGCATGATTGCCGCCGCTTACGTGATTACCCGCCTGTATGAAGAGCAGCAGAAGGCTGAGGAGGCCGCCGCGCCCAAGACCCCGCCCGTGCTGCCCGAAGTGGGGGAAAACGCTGCCGCGCGCACAGGTAAACCCACACAGGGCATCTATGTGGAGGGCGGCAGCGGCATGCTGGTTCGTTTTGCACGCTGCTGCAACCCCGTGCCCGGGGACGATATTGTGGGCTACATTACCCGCGGACGGGGCGTAACGGTGCACAAAGCGGACTGCGTAAACGCCCAGCACAGCGAGCCCGAACGCGCCATCCGCGTCTCATGGGCAGAGGAGAGCATCGGCAGGTTTACCACCACCATACAGGTAATTGCCTATGATCATCCCAGCCTCCTGGGCGAATTGACCGTGTTTGTGCAGGACGGCGGCGTGCCTATTTCCGCCATGAGCGTAAAAATCAGCAAGAACAAAACCTGCACCATCCAAATGGAAGTACAGGTGGAAAGCCGCGAAAAGCTGGATGCCGTGCTGGCGCGCATCCGCAAGCGCCCCGATGTGATTGAGGCGTTCAGACTGGGGAGGTAAGCAATCATGCGTTCAGTCATTCAGCGCGTTGCGCACGCAAGCGTTACGGTGGAGGGCAAAACGGTCGGCAGCATCGGAAAAGGGCTGCTGGTGCTTCTGGGCGTCAAATGCGGCGATACCGAAAAGGATGCGGATTACACGGCCGACAAATTGCTGAAACTGCGCATCTTTGAGGATGAAAACGGCAAAATGAACAGATCTGTCCGCGATATCGGCGGAAGCGTCTTGTGCGTCAGCCAGTTTACGCTTCTTGGCGATGCGCGCGGGCAGAACCGCCCCGGCTTTACGCAGGCAGAGGCGCCGGAGCGCGCCAATGAACTGTATCAATACGTTTGCAAACGGATGCGGGACCAGGGAATGACGGTGGAGCAGGGCATCTTCCGTGCGGATATGCAGGTAGAACTGGTCAATGACGGCCCCGTTACCATCCTGCTGGACAGCGAAAAGAACTTTTGAGGGGAAAAATGCCGAGTATTCAAATTCTGCCGCTCGGACGGCTTCAAACCAACTGCTATATTTTGTGCGAAAACCCGGAAGACGGCGTGGTCGTGATCGATCCGGGGGATGATATCCTGCTGCTGCAGGCTGCGCTGGCAGGCAAAAAAGTGGCTGCCGCGCTGATTACCCATGCCCATTACGATCATATCCTGGGGC
>CAVFPH010000009.1:0-37686 GCA_963624325.1 bacterium | reverse complement strand
GTGGTAAATCGTCGGCAGCATAACGCCCAAGCTTGCGCACAGCGTCATGCCGTATGCCCGCAAAACCGAGCGCAGACGTTCCCGCCGAATGTTCTGTGTCAGCTGACGAACGCGGTCTCCCAGCAATGTCATCCCGGCAACCGCCGCAAAGGACATTTGAAAGCCGGCCGAAAAAAGATCCAGCGGGCGGATCAGCAGCACCGCAATGAATGCCGCCGCCAGCGCAGTTAGCGAGTCCACATGCCTTCTTGCCATGCGGCCCAGTAGCAATACCGTCAGCAGCACAGAGGCACGCAGGATGGCGGCCGTCATGCCGACCAGCAGACAGTAAGGCAGCAAAAGCGCCAGTGTCAGCAGCAGCATCACCGGCGGAGACGGGGAAAGGCGCCGAAGCAAAAGCATCAGCATGGAAGATAAAATCATCACATGCAGCCCCGATACCGCCAGCACATGTGCCACGCCCGCCAGCTGAAAATCCCGTGTCATGTCCTCCGGCATGTCCGAGCGGTCACTCAGCAGCAAAGCCGCTGCCAATGCATCCTCGCCGCCCAGCAGACTTTCCAGGCGTGTCAGCAACGCGCGGCGAATGCGCAGGATGATGCTTGCAGGCTGATCCTGTCCCTCGGGGCTGAGCACAAGCTCCTTGGCCCCAGACAGCCCGATTGAGCATCCTTTTTGCAGAAGGTAAAGCCTGAAGTCAAAGCCGTGCGGATTGGTCTGCCCGGAGGGATGGTACAGCTTTGCGATAAAGACCGCCGTCTGCCCGTCCTGCGGAATCGGGTCCTCTTCGTTTTCCGGATAATAGGTCCAGTAAGCGTTAAGTCCCGACATTTGGATGCCATCCAAAGAAACATTGCGGAGGTATACGGCAATTCTGCCGTCCTCCTCGCGCACGCGCGCTTCGCCGTCCACCTGCGCAGTGACCCTATAATTGCCTTCCTGCGGCATGGTCGGATGTGTACGCCATGTGCAAATAGACAATCCCGCAAAAAACATTGCAGCCAGTGCCGCAGCCAGTGCCGCAAGCCGCTTGTTTCGAAGCACCCCTACAGCAAGCATGGCAAGTGCCGCCGCGGCAAGATAATAAACGGAAAATTCCAGCCGCGGACCCGGAAAAATGCCCGCGCCAAAGCTCAGTGCCAGCAGCACCAGCGAACGGCGCGGGCATCGATCCTGCATACTACACCTCCACAGTCAGGCCCATTTGAGCCAAGCAGGCAGCAGGATATGTTTTTCTTGCCTCCTGCAGCAGCAAATTTGCATCATATCCCGGCGTAAAGTGCGTAACAATCAAGGCTTTTGCCCCTGCCTGCGCTGCCAGTTCTCCGGCCAGGCAGGCACTCAGATGCGGTTTGTTTTCCTGCCATTGCGGCACGGAAAAGCATCCGTCAGCCAGCAGAAGATCGCAATCTTTTGCAAAATCCGCAAGCGACGCGCAGGTATTGGTATCCCCCGTGTAGACAAAGCTTTTTCCTATCGCATTCTCAATGCGCACGGCATAGGACGGCACAGGGTGCCGACCCGGGCAGGATTGCATGCAGAGTGTTCCGATCTGGCCGCCTTTGGTAATATCCTGCAGATCAAATGTCCCCTCCAAAAGCTGCCTTGCCTGCGAAGGCTCGCCCGGCAAGTAGACCTTCAGTCCGGGGCAGCGGTAGATCATCGGCAGCATATCGCTCATATGATCATAGTGCAGATGGGACAGAACCACCGCCGTCAGCCTTTCGGGCGGGAGAATCTTTTCAAGCTGCGCCAGCACACCCGATCCGCAATCCAGCAGTATATTTGTATCTCCATCCTGCAAAAGGTAGCCGCTGCACGCACCGCCCGGTTCGGGATACGGCCCGTTACAGCCCAATACCGTCAGCTTCATGATCTGTTTTCTCCTTTTTCATCAGCCCATGGCATGAAAATGCAAATGCCGCAGCGCATAAAATCAGCACCGGGAACGTGATGACAACCGATCGGGCGGACAGCACAACGGCCGCCGCATTATAGAGTCCGTGCATCAGCACACCCGCCCAGAATCCGTGGCGGGCATTGGTGTATCCGAGCATCATTCCAAGCATGAACAGGGCCGGCAGGGCATCCCATTGCCGATGCAGCGCCGCAAAACAGAGTGCGGCAATCCAAATACCCGCGCGCGGCAGACGCTTTGTCAGCATCCCCTGCAGCATGCCGCGAAAGAAGAGCTCCTCCGCAAGTGCGGGAACAATCGCCGTGCATAAGAGCGTCAAAATCCATTCGACCGTGCCGGTCGGTATCACCTGCGGCTGCGCTTCCGCCGTATAATCAAAGGCACTCTCAAGAAAGCTTCCGCACAATGTCGAAATCAGCGATACGACAACCGTTGCCGATACCGCAAACAACGCCGTATATCCGACAACGCGCGAGGTCAGCGGACGCTCGGTTGCCCGAAATCGTGCAAGCCGCTGCGGCCCGGCAGCCATGATCAAAAGTGCGGGCAGCGCAAAGCAGCACAGTTCGGATGGAATATTCAGCAGATATATTTGCAGCCCCGTTTTTGCACCCGGCATCAGCGCATACAATGCGGATGTAATCAGCAGCCCAAGCGGAATGCACAGCGCCGCCAAAGCCCAGCACAGCGCGATGCGCACCTTACCCGATTTCATAAATGCCCCCAACATGATCCCGCCACGCCATATCCACCGTAATATCCTCGGACGGTTCCAATCCGCCCTCCCGCAATACCTTGCACACCATGCGCATGGCAAGCTCCGGTGTGTTGTTTTCATGGCTCAAATGTCCAAGCACCGCATGGCGGACACCGGTTTGATAAAGCTGCAGCAGCGCCTTCCCGCAGGCTTCGTTGCTGAGATGGCCATACCTGCCGAGGATGCGCGCTTTCAGCTGGGCGGAATAATGCTCATTGGCATGCAGCATATCCACATCGTGGTTGCTTTCCAGTAAAATGATATCCGTGCCCTCCAGCGCCTCCAGCGTTTTCTTTGTAAATATGCCGATATCCGTGGCCGTGGCCACACTGTGGCCGCCATAGTAGATGCGGTAGCCGACCGGCTCTGCCGCATCATGGGAAATGCGGTAGGGCATGATCCCGGCATCCCCGATATAAAAGGTTTCGCCGCTTTCAAACACCCTGCGGCAGCCCGGCACAATATTGCCAAGGGATCGTTCCATGGCCTGCCATGTGCGGTCATTTGCGTAAATCGGCACGTGATATTTGCGGCTCAGGATGCCTGCGCCCTTGATATGGTCGCTGTGTTCGTGGGTAATCAGGATGGCATTCAGGGTTTCGGGCAGCACACCGATGCTGTTTAGTGCATCGCCAACCATTCGGCCCGACAGCCCCGCGTCAATCAGCAGACGGGTATTGCCTGCCTGTACATATACGGCATTGCCGCTTGATCCCGAAAACAGCGGGCAAAATGTAAATTGCATACAACAGATAATCCTTTTCCTGCGGTAAGTTTCATACGAAAAAAATTATAGCACAGCCCGCGAAAACAGGCAACAGAAAAAGCCCAGAAAACGCTTTGGGCAGCGTCTCTGAGCTTCGCCTACCGAATAGAATTACTCCTCGGAAGGAGCGCCAACGGGGCAGGTGCCTTCGCAAGCGCCGCAGGAGATGCACTTCTCGGGATCGATGACGTACTTGCCGTCGCCTTCGCTGATTGCGCCAACCGGGCACTCGCCCTCGCAGGCACCGCACATGATGCACTCATCGCTGATTTTATAAGCCATTGCTGTATCCTCCGTCTTTCAAATTAAAGCGGCACTGCATACCGCCTGCAGACATTATAACATTGGATACAGCACAAATCAAGATCCAACTTTTGCACTTCCCCTGTCTCTCGCTCCCGCGTTTTTCACGATCCCGCTTTTCATTTATGCCCACATGTGGTATACTGAACGCGAACAACTGTTTGATGAAAAGGATGTACGCATGAACCTGAACGATTTGAACCCGATGCAGCGCCGGGCAGCGGAAACTTTGGAAGGCCCCGTGCTGATCTTGGCCGGTGCGGGCAGCGGCAAGACACGCACGCTCACCTACCGCGTGGCCAACCTGCTGGAACACGGCGTGGAAGCACGGCACATTCTTGCCCTTACCTTTACAAACAAGGCCGCCCGCGAAATGCGCGAGCGCATTGAGCTTTTGGCAGGTGAAAATGCAAGTGATGCCTGGATCGGCACTTTTCACAGCATCTGCTGCCGCATCCTGCGCCGTGATATCGAAAAGCTGGGTTATGACCGCAATTTTACCATTTATGACGATGATGACCAGCAGCGGGTAATCAAGGCACTGCTCAAGGAGTTGGACATCGACGAAAAGTTCCTGCCGCCCAAGGAAATCAGCATCAGCATCAGCGATGCGAAAAACCATCTTTTTTCGCCCGATGAATGGCTTCAAAAGCGCAGGGCCGATTACCGTGCCCAAAAAATTCACGATGTAATGGTCCTTTACGACCAGCGTCTGCGTGCCTCCAACGCTCTGGATTTTGACGATCTTCTGGTCAAAACCATCCAGCTGCTTTCGGAGCATCCGCCGGTGCTGGACTATTATCAAGGCCGCTTTCTGTATGTCCACGTGGATGAATATCAGGATACAAACTATGCCCAGTACCAGCTGGTTCGCCTGATTACACAAAAAAGCGGTAATCTGTGCGTGGTAGGCGATGATGATCAATCCATCTACGGCTGGCGCGGCGCGGATATCCGCAACATTCTGGATTTCGAAAAGGACTATCCTGATGCCGTTGTCATCAAGCTGGAGCAAAATTACCGCAGCACCGCCAACATATTGGATGCCGCCAATCAGATCATTGCCCACAACGAAGGCCGAAAAGAAAAGGAACTGTGGACGCAGGACGGCGAGGGCGAAAAAATCAACCTCTATATTGCATCGGATGAGCGGGACGAGGCTGCCTGGATCTGCCAGCGCATCCGCCGCCTGCAGCGGGAAGGAACGCCCTACGGCAATATCGCGATTCTGTACCGCATGCACGCTCTCAGCCGTGTACTGGAAGAAACGCTCATGCGTGCGGGCATCCCCTACCATGTATACGGCGGCACGCGGTTCTATGACCGCAAAGAAGTCCGCGATGTGCTGGCCTATCTGCGCGTGATCCAAAACCTGGCCGATGACGTATCGCTGGCGCGCATCATCAACGTGCCCAAGCGTGCCATCGGGGAGAGCACGGTGGAGCAGCTGACCCAGTATGCCCACCAAAACGATATTTCCCTGTACGCTGCAATTGTCATGCCGCCGTCTTCCCTGTCCGGCCGGGCCAGGAAGAGCGTAGGCGACTTTTCTGCGCTGATCTCCTCTCTGCTGCTTGCCAAGGAAACCCTTCCGCTTTCCGAATTTGTGCAGAAAGTGATTGACGACAGCGGCCTGATTGCGCAGTATCAAAAGGAACCAAACGACGAAAACCAGTCAAGGATTGAAAACATCCGTGAGTTTATGGGCGCGGTAACGGAGTTTGAGCAGAAAAGCGAGGATAAATCGCTCTTTGCCTTTCTTGAAAACGTGGCGCTGGTCACGGAGCTTGACAATCAGGACAGTGCTCCCAGCTTTGTCACCCTGATGACCCTGCATTCCGCAAAAGGTCTGGAGTACGATGCCGTATTTATGAGCGGCATGGAAGAGGGCATTTTTCCCTCCGCCCGCGCCATGCAGGAGGATAATCGTGTGGAGGAAGAGCGCCGGCTGTGCTACGTGGGGGTCACCCGTGCACGGAAGCTGCTTTTTCTTTCCTATGCGCGGCGGCGCATGCTGTTTAACCAGATGCAGTTCAACGCCCCCTCCTGTTTCCTGCAGGAAATTCCCAAGCGGCTGATGCAGGAGGAGCAGAGTTCCCCCGCGCAAAGCACCTCTTACGGAACCGGCTGGGGCAGCTACGGCGGCAGCGGCATGCGCAAGCCGTCCGGATATCAGGGCAAAAAAAGCGCACAGTACGGCTACGGCGATACTGTGCCCCGCCGCACTCCCGCTGCCAAGCCCGCAGCCCGCAGTGCAGCGCAAAACCCCTGGAATATTCCCGGCGTGCAGCGCGGATTTGTTTCTTCTCCCGCACGCAATGTCCAGGTTCAGCTGTTTAAAGTGGGTGATACCGTGCAGCACCCCAAATTCGGCAAGGGCGTGATCCGTGAAATTACAGGCAGCGGGGACGGTGCACGGCTGCACGTTGTGTTCCCCATTTTCGGCGAAAAGGTGCTGTCCCAGTCCATCGCCCCCATTGTTAAGATCGAGGAGTGACTTTCATGGAAAATCAGCAGCAGCGCATGCAGGAGCTGGTTGCGCTTTTGAACCGCGCGGCACGGGCGTATTACACGCAGGATGAGCCCATCATGGCCGATGTGCAGTATGACCGTCTCTATGATGAGCTTCTCCGGCTTGAGCGGGAAACAGGGGTGCAGATGGCAGACTCTCCCACGCACCGCGTGGGCGGAGATACGCTGAAGGAGTTTGAAAAGCACCGCCACATCACCCGCCTTTGGAGCATGGATAAGGTGCAGTCCGAGCCGGAACTGATCGACTGGGTATCGCGTGCGCAGCGCATGTGCGCCCAGGCAGGGGATTTTCCCGCGCCGGTATTCGGCGTAGAATACAAGTTTGACGGTCTTACCATCAACCTGACATACGAAAGCGGCGTTCTGGTACAGGCCGCCACGCGCGGCGACGGCGTAACGGGGGAGGCCATTCTGCCCCAAGCCCGTACCATCCGCGATATCCCCCTGCGCATTCCCTATCAGGGGCGGTTGGAGGTTCAGGGCGAATGCATCATGCGCCTTTCCGCGCTTGAAAAATACAATGAAACCGCCGCCATTCCCCTGAAAAATGCGCGCAACGGCGCCGCAGGCGCCCTGCGCAATCTGGATCCTGCCGTAACGGCAGCCCGCAGGCTCAGTACCTTTTTCTATCAAGTGGGCACCATTGATCAGCCGCCCTATCATGATCAGCCCGGCATGCTGGATTTCATCCGTGCGCAAGGGTTGCCCGTCAGCCCGTATTTTCGCACGGCGCGCACGGCGAAAGAAGTTGTTTCCTGCGTGCGTGAAATCGCCGCCGAACGCGAATCGCTGGATTTTCTGATTGACGGGGCGGTCATCAAGATTCAGGACAGCCGCACCCGCGCGGCACTTGGCTTCACCGATAAGTTTCCGCGCTGGGCGGTGGCGTTTAAATTTCCCGCCGAAGAAACCACCACCACCTTGGAGCGCGTTACCTGGGAGCTTGGCCGCACAGGCAAACTGACCCCGCTGGCACATGTTGCGGCTGTGGATTTTGCGGGCGTCACGGTACGCAAGGCCACGCTGAACAATTACGGGGACATCATGCGAAAACGGCTGTTGCTGGGCTGCAATGTGTGGATTCGCCGTTCCAATGACGTGATTCCCGAAATCACGGGCCGTGTGGAAGACGGGGCCGCGGGGCGCGAAATCGAAAAGCCCACGGTATGTCCCGCATGCGGCGAGCCGCTTGTGGAACGCGGAGCCAATTTATATTGTATCAACCGTCAAACCTGCCGTCCGCAGGCCGTCGCGCGCCTTGCGCACTTTGCCGGGCGCGATGCGATGGATATTACCTCTTTTTCCGAAAAAACGGCAGGACAGCTCTATGACCTCTGCGGCGTGCGTGACCCTGCCGACCTGTATCACCTGACCCGTGAGCAGCTGCTGTCGCTGGACGGATTCCAGGACAAGCGGGCGGACAACCTGCTTGCCGCCCTGCAAAAAAGCCGCGACTGCCCGCTGGATGCGTTTCTGTTTGCCATCGGCATTCCCAACATCGGCCGCGGAACGGCGCGTGATATTGCAGGATATTTCGGCAGTCTGTCGAATATAATGCATGCCTCGCAGGAAGAGCTGCTGAAAATTCCCGATGTCGGGGACATTGTGGCGCAAAGCGTGGTGGAGTTTTTCTCCTTCCCGGAGGATCGCGCCATGGTGGATCGTCTGCTTGCCGCAGGCGTAACCCCGCGCGAGTCCGCCAAGCCCGATGCCGATGCGCCCCGTCCCCTGGCCGGCATGACCATTGTGGTCACGGGCACTCTGCCTTCCCTTTCCCGCAGCGAAGCAGAGGATATGATCCGCGCGTACGGCGGCACGGCTGCGGGGTCGGTCAGCAAAAAGACCGCTTATGTGCTGGCCGGCGAGAAGGCCGGCAGCAAGCTGGACAAGGCCCTGCAGCTTGGCATTCCCGTGCTGGATGAACAAGCGTTTTTCCATCTGATCGGAAAGGAATAGTCCATGAACATTGATCAACTGCTGGATGTGCTGCGCAAGGATTCTTCCTTTATGCAGTGCGTAACGCATTGGCATACAGATCCCGTCCGTTCGGCACGGTATGCTCCCTGGCCGGATTGTGTTGATCCCGCCCTGCCGCCCATGCTTCAATCCCGCGGCATAGCGCATCTTTACACCCACCAGGCACAGGCAATTGAGGCAGCTGCGCGCGGAGAAGATATCGTGGTGGTCACGCCCACCGCCTCCGGCAAAACCATGTGCTACAACCTGCCCGTGCTTTCGGCTATTTTGAAAGATCCCGATGCCCGCGCCCTGTATCTGTTTCCCACCAAGGCACTTTCGGCCGATCAGGTCAGCGAGCTCTACGAGCTGGTTCAGCTTTTGGGGGTTGACATCAAAACCTACACCTATGACGGCGATACACCTGCCGCCGCGCGCCGTGCCATCCGTCAGGCAGGACATGTCGTTGTCACCAATCCCGATATGCTGCACTCCGGCATTTTGCCGCACCATACCAAATGGGTCAAGCTGTTTGAAAATCTGCGCTACATTGTCATTGACGAAATTCATGCCTACCGCGGGGTGTTCGGCTCCAATCTGGCAAATGTGCTGCGCAGACTGATGCGCCTGTGTGATTTTTACGGCAGTCATCCGCAGTTTATTCTTTGCTCGGCCACCATTGCCAACCCCAAGGAACTGGCCGAAACGCTGATCGGCCGCCCCGTAACGGTGATTGACGACAACGGCGCGCCGCTGGGCGAAAGGCATGTCATTTTCTACAATCCGCCCGTGGTCAACGAGCAGCTGGGCATCCGCAAAAGCGTATTGAATGAAACCTGCCGTGTGGCGCAAATGCTGCTTTTGAACCGCATTTCCACCATCGTATTTGCCAAAAGCCGTGTGCAGGTGGAGGTACTGACCAAGCGGCTGAAGGATCAGGTGCGTGATCCCATCGGGAATTCCGGCCGCGTGCGCGGCTACCGCGGCGGCTATCTGCCCACCCAGCGCCGGGAAATCGAGCAAGGCCTGCGCGCGGGTAGCATTGACACGGTCATTTCCACCACTGCATTGGAATTGGGCGTGGATATCGGCTCTTTGACTGCCTGCGTATTGTGCGGATATCCGGGCACCATTGCCAGCACCTGGCAGCAGGCAGGGCGTGCCGGCCGCAGGCAAGGCACGTCACTAACGGTTCTGGTCGCGTCCAGCGCGGCAATTGACCAGTTCATCGTCACGCATCCCGATTATTTTTTCGGTCAGTCTCCCGAAAATGCGCTGCTGAACCCCAACAACCTGTATATACTGCTCAATCACTTTAAGTGCGCGGCCTATGAACTTCCCTTCCGGGACGGCGAAACGCTGGGCAATGCGCCCGGTGCCGAGGAAATGCGGGAGTATCTTTCTCAGGCCGATATCATCCGCCATGTCGGGGATACATGGCATTGGCAGGCAGAGGATTTCCCTGCCAGCGAAATCAGCCTGCGCACGGCCATGACGGAAAATTTCCTGATTAACGACATCACCGACCCTGCGCATGTGCGCATCATCGGCGAAATGGATCGCTTTACCGTGCCGATGCTGCTGCATGAAAATGCCATCTATCTGCATGAGGGCGTGCAGTACCAGGTAGAACGGCTGGATTACGATGCCTGCAAGGCCTATGTCCGAAGGGTTGAAGTGGATTATTACACCGATGCCGATCTGAACATCAGCCTGAGCCTGCTGGATATCTCCGAGGAAGGGGAAGATGCCGCCTGGGGCGAGGTAAAGGTGACGGCCATCACTAAGCTGTTCAAAAAGATGAAATTCGACACCGGGGAAAATCTGGGTTTCGGCCCCGTCATGCTCCCCGAAAGCGAAATGCATACCACGGCCGTGTGGTGGACGCTGAAGGACGCTTATGCCGCCCGTTTTGACAAGGATACCCTGCAGGACGGCATGATGGGCATTGCCAATTTGCTGCGCATCGTCGCACCTCTGTACCTGATGTGTTCCCCCCGCGATGTGGCAATTTCCTATCAGGTCAAGTGTCCCTTTACCCAAAAGCCCACGCTGATTCTTTACGATAACTGTCCCGGCGGCGTCGGCCTGGCTGAAAAAGCCTACCGCATGCGGGATGTCCTGCTGATGCACGCCCGTCTGATTGCGCGGGATTGTCCCTGCGAGCATGGCTGCCCTTCCTGCGTTGGGCCCGTCGGTGAGGTGGGCGAGCACGGAAAGCAGACAGCCGTAGCCCTGATTGATCTGATGTTGCAAAAGGAGGAGTGCTGATGCCCGGTCTGGAGGCTTATTCCCGCGATCTTCCCTACAGCTATGCCCTTGGGCTGTTTCCGGCGTCGGAGCTGATGCGCAAACGTCCGCAGCTTGCCCGGCGCCTGCTGACATCCAGCCGTGCGGAGGACAGTGAGGGGCTGCGTGCCCTGCGTGCCTTATGCAGTGAAAACCATGTGCGGGAGGAAAACGCCGATCGCGTGCTTACCCGCATATCCGGCAAGGAAAACTGCTTTGCCGCCCTGGTATTTGACAAATTCGAAGGCAGTTTGACCCCGCAGGGCAACCACCTGGTGCTTCATCATCCCGGGGACAAAGGCAATCTCGGCACCATGCTGCGTACCGCGCTGGGGTTCGGTTATCGCGATATCGCCATTATCCGTCCCGCGGCGGATGCCTTTGATCCGCATGTGGTGCGGGCCAGCATGGGGGCGATATTCGGGCTGAACGTCTGCTACTATGAGAATTTTGAAAGCTATCGTGCGGCATTCCCGCAGCACATGCTGTATCCGTTTATGCTGGATGCCTCTGTGCCCCTTGATCAGGCAGCCGCGAACAAAATCGCCCCGTTTGCCCTGATCATGGGCAACGAAGGCAGCGGATTGCCCAAGGAATTTTCATCCATGGGGCAGCCTGTCCGCATCCCGCACAGCTGCGAAATTGATTCCCTTAACCTGTCCATCGCCGCAGCGATTGGCATGTATGCATTTTCCGACCGATAAAAAGGAGTACGCTTTATGAAAAGATTTGTTTGTATGCTGCTGGTGCTGCTGTGCCTCTTTCCCGCTGCCTTGGCTGAAGAAGAAACAACCGAGATGCAGGAGCGCGTGATCGACCCGACCAAGCCCATGATCGCTTTGACTTTTGACGACGGCCCGTCGGAATACACCCTGCGCATCTTGGAAACCCTGGAAGAATACGGCTGCCATGCAACCTTCTGCATGGTAGGCAACCGCATGGGGCAATATGCCGATGTTGTGGCTGCCGTTGCCGCCAGCGGCAACGATATTGCCACCCACACTTGGGCACATAAGAGCCTGAAAAACCAATCGAACGCCGCGGCTGAGAAGGCGCTGACCATGAGCATAGAGAAAATTACCGAGATGACGGGGCGCGAGGTGCACTTTGTCCGTCCGCCCTACGGTGCCTGGGACGGCGATGTGTGCGGCGTGTGCAAAAAGCTTGGGCTTGCCATCATCACCTGGTCCATCGATACACGGGACTGGGAAACCCGCAACGCCCAAAAAACCTTTGACGCCATCAAGAAGGACATTAAAAACGGGGATATCATCCTGTGTCATGATATCTACGAGACAACGGCCGATGCTGTGGATATGTTCATCCCCTGGCTGGTGGAGCAAGGCTATCAGGTGCTCTCGCTGGAGGAGATTTTCTCCTATTATGATGGCGGTGCCAAGCCCGGAACGGTTTACTATCATGCCAACCCTGAAAAATTTATTGTGCCTGAGGAAGATGACTGATGCCATACAGTCATGTTTTCATGGCTGTATCCCGCTGTATACAAAACCCGCATCCGCGATTTCGCAGATGCGGGTTGCTGCTGTAACCTTTTGATTTTTCAGCGAAGAAGCCCGGCCAGCTTGTCTGCCAAAGCATCCAGCCCGTCCTCTTCCATCAGTTCGATCATGCCTGCATCGACTGCTGCAGCCAGTTTGGGGTTGATCGGCAGACGGCACACCGGCGAAATGCCGTGTTCCTTGGCAATACCGTCAGCATGGCTTTCCCCGAAAATGGCATGTACCTTGCCGCAGTCCGGGCAGCGGAAGGAGGACATGTTCTCCACCAGTCCAAGCACGGGCACGTTCATCATATCCGCCATTTTCACGGCCTTTTCCACGATCATACCTACCAGCTCCTGCGGCGTGGCAACAACCACAATGCCGTCAATCGGAAGCGACTGGAACACGGTCAGCGGCACATCGCCCGTTCCGGGAGGCATATCCACAAACATAAAGTCCACATCGCCCCAGACAACATCCGTCCAGAACTGCTTTACCGCCCCGGCAATAACCGGTCCGCGCCACACAACCGGATCGGTATCGTGCTCCAGCAGCAGATTCAGGCTCATCACGCGGATACCCGTTTTGGTGATAACGGGCATAATGCCGATATCGCTGCCCTGCGCCTGCTCATGCAGGCCGAAGGCACGGGGAATCGAGGGGCCGGTCATATCGGCATCCAGCACGGCTGTGGTATACCCCTGACGGCTCATCAGCACGGCCAGCATGGAAGTAACCAGGCTTTTGCCTACACCGCCCTTGCCGCTGACGATGCCGATCATCTTTTTTACATGCGTCATCTCATTCGGTTTTTCAAGCAGGCTCTGCGGCTCCGTACGCGAAGCGCAGGCACTTGAACACGTGGAGCAGTCATGGGTGCAATTTTCGCTCATGATAATTCCTTCTATTCCAGCATATTGATGTACGAAGCGTACGGTTATTATTATACCTGTTCCGCTGTTTTAGTCAAGCCGAAAGTCATTGTTATAAGATTTTTCAATGCATTGCCGTCCCTTGATTAAGATGTAAAATCACCCGAGAATGCCGCATTACGGTTGCTAAGCACACATGGAATGCGTTATAATAGGCGCGTGCGCTTGTTATGCTCAATGGAAGGATGAATTTTCCGATGGTCAAAAAAATGCTTTCGCTTCTGTGCGCGGTCGTGCTGCTTTGTCTCCTGATGCCCGTTTCCTTGGCAGAAGACACGGCTGACAGCTTTTATGCCTATTTTCGTGATGCCCGCTGGATGCGTTCTCAGCCAAAGGCAAATACATCCAATATCGTCAATATTCCGGCGCGTTCGGTGCTGAAGCTGACACCCGTTAACGACAGCTACGCAGCCACAACCTACAACGGGGAATCCGGCTATGTTTACATGAAAGACTATGTGGCAGTAGAATACACCGATCCTGCTTCCGAGGATGCGCAAAGCATCGAGGGCTTTTTCGGCACCCCCGTGCGCATGCGTGCTCAGCCCTTGGCCGACACCACAACGCTGGATATTCTGCCTGCCGATGTTCGCTTTCGGGTGATACCCGTTACCGACGAATATGCCTACATCGAGTACAACGGCCAATCCGGCTATGTCTACATCCGCGATTTTATGCAGATGGATTATGCGCATGGTTCGGTTACGCCCTACATTGCCTATTCCGATGAAGCGGTTTATGCCTATGATTCCCCTTGCTACGGTGCAGAAGCCGCGGCCGAAATCACGCCCTATGCCCCCGTAACCGTAAACGGTTATGACGGTGACCACCTGACGGTTGATATTGACGGGCAGACGCTGTACGTGGAGGCAAGCGAGCTGACCGCACTGGGAGAGAATTTTACGGTTGACGTTTTTGACGCCAAGACCAGCGAAAAGGCCGTACTGTATGAGTATCCGCTGGAAAATTCGGCGCAGATCGCCACCATCAAGAAAAACACGCCGCTTACCGTATCTGCTTTTTATGGCGTATATGCCCTTGTAAACGACGGCGAGCATGAAGGATATCTGCGTTACGACAAGCTGAAATCCACCAACAGCACAAAGGCGGCATTGGCCGAACTGCAAAAGCATGTGGAGCGCATCGAGGCACAGAAATTTTTAAATGTTGCGCTTACCATGATGGATGAAAGCAACCCCATCCTGCTTGCCTATAATGAAAACTGCGGCGGCAATGTAACCGCGCGCTTCCAGTACGGCTGCCCATACCTGTTCGGAGGATCCAACGAATCTTCCCTTCTGCGTCCGCGCTATGCATCGCAGGAAAGCCATTATTACAGCACATCCAAGCTGTACCTGGGCGGCTTTGACTGCATCGGTTTTGCGCGCTGGGTGCACAATCAGGTAGGCATGAAAAAGCTGCCTGCCATCAGCGAAACGCGCAATGTCGATAAAGAGAACCGCGTGGATGTCGGCGATCTTTCCTCTTCCCAGTGGGCGCAGAGCATGAAGGTAGGCGACTGCATCAATCTTGCAGGTGCGAGCGGCGGTTATCATGTCATGATTTATATCGGCACCCTGCGGGATTTCGGCTTTACGGCCGAGCAGGTTGGCGAAGAGCTGGCCCCTTATCTGGATAATCCGCTGACCATTCACTGCGGCATGAACAACTACCATACCGCATGGTATACCCAGTATCTGAAGGATGAAGGACTGACCTCCGTCACCCCGCCGGACGGCGGCGTTACCATTTCCATTCTCGGCATCCCCTATGAAGACGTTCCCAATACCGAAACCATGTGGAAGGGCACCAGCAATGTAAGAACCTTCTACTGGTATGATCTGCTGGGCTACAACCTGACCGTGATTAACCCCGACGGCGACGGCTATCGCTGGTACACGGTATACCGCAATACGGAAAAATAATCATCTTTATCAGGAAACAGGCGATTGACGCATGTATGATGTTATTGTGATCGGCGCGGGGCATGCCGGCTGCGAGGCCGCCCTTGCCTGTGCGCGCATGGGCTGCGAAACCCTGCTGTTTACCCTTAATCTGGATGCTGTGGCCCTGATGGCCTGCAATCCTGCCATCGGCGGCACGGGAAAAGGGCATCTGGTACGAGAGGTGGATGCTTTGGGCGGCGAAATGGGCCGCGCCATTGACGATACCACCCTGCAAAGCCGCATGCTCAACCGCAGCAAAGGGCCTGCCGTACATTCCTTGCGTGCACAGGCGGATAAGCGTGAGTACCAGAAACGTATGAAGCGCGCCCTCTTTGCGCAGGATCATCTTACCGTCCGTCAGGGCGAGGTTATCCGTCTGGAAACGCAAAACGGCCGAATCAACGCCGTTGTAACCAAAACAGGGGATCATATTCCCTGCCGTGCCGCGGTAGTCTGCACCGGTGTTTACCTGAAAGGCAAAATTTTTATCGGTGAAGCGCAGTGGGAAGGCGGCCCGCAGGGGCTGCTGCCCGCAACCGGACTGAGCGAAAGTCTGTCCGATCTGGGCTTTTCTCTGCGCCGTTTCAAAACGGGCACACCGGCGCGTGTGGATGCACGTTCCATTGATTTTTCCGCCATGGAGCCTCAACCGGGCGATGAGCCGCCCGTCCCCTTCTCCTTTATGACAGATCATGCCGTTGAAAACCGCATGATGTGCTACCTGACCTATACCAATCCCCGCACGCATGAAATCATTCTGCAAAATCTGGACCGTGCCCCCATGTTCAACGGCACGATTCAATCTCTCGGACCCCGCTACTGCCCTTCCATTGAAAGCAAAATCGTCCGTTTCCGCGATAAGGAACGCCATCAGCTGTTTTTGGAGCCGGAGGGCTACAATGATGCGGAATGGTACGTTCAGGGCATGTCCTCCAGCCTGCCCGAGGATGTGCAGTGGGCAATGTACCGCACCATTCCGGGTCTGGAGCATTGCATTCTAACACGTTTGGCCTACGCCATTGAATATGACTGCATTGATTCCACGGCGCTGTCCCCGACTCTCGGCGCGCTGCAGGTGCCCGGGCTATATATGGCAGGCCAGGTAAACGGCACCTCCGGCTATGAGGAGGCTGCCGCGCAGGGCATATTGGCGGGCATCAACGCCGCCCAATACGTCTTGGAGCGTGAGCCGCTGCTTTTGACCCGTGATCAGGCCTACATCGGCGTTATGGTGGACGATCTGACCACCAAGGGCACCGATGAACCCTACCGCATGATGACCAGCCGCGCCGAGCACCGCCTGTATTTAAGGCAGGACAATGCCGATTTGCGGCTGACCGCACGCTCTCATGCCATCGGTCTTGCCGATGATGAGCGCATGCGCCGCACGGAGGAAAAGGCGCGGCAAACCGAGAAGATTCTATCATACCTCCGCGAGCATCGGCTGGACGCCGCGCTTCGCCATCCCGAAAACAGCATTGATGCCCTGCTGCCCGATTCGGATGCTTATCCGTCCGGTGCCCGTCAGCAGGCCGAAATTCAAATCAAATACGAAGGATATCTCGAAAAGGAGCAGGCAGCCATTTTGAAAGCGCACGCCATGGAGGAGCGTCTTCTGCCCTTTGATGCCCCCTATATGGACATCACGGGGCTGCGTGTGGAAGCCCGGCAAAAGCTGTCTGCCCAGCGTCCCGTATCCTTGGCGCAGGCAGCACGCATTCCGGGGGTTTCCCCCGCCGATGTTGCAGTGCTGATGGTGTGGCTGAAAAAGCAGGAGCACAAATAAACCCTTCTCTTGTGCAGACAAATTTAAAGGACGGCAGCATTTTTTTCGCTGCCGTCCCAACATTTTCGGTTATTTTACGGTTCCGACCAGTTTAGCTGTTCTGCGCTCGGAAACGCGCGCTGCAAGGCGCGCTTTGGAAGCACCAGCATCGGCTGTTTGCAGGCGGAAAGCATCTCGATATCGCCGGCGCTGTCCCCATACGCCATCGCTAAAACGCTGATATCCCTGCCCTGCGACTGCAGCCACTGCGTAATCCGCCGCACCTTTTCGCCGCGTTTGCAGTTTGGCGGCACGGGCTGCCCCTGTGCGTCTGCAGTGGTACACAGCAGTGCGTCGACGCCCAAATATTCTGCCACATACCGCATATAGCAGGCACAGCTGGCGCTGCAAAGGATCACCGCAGCGCCCTGTTTTTGATGCGCTTTGATTGTCTGCAGCCCCTGCGGGCGGATTTTTTTGCAAACCAAATCGGCAAAGTCCTTTAGAAACGTCTCCCGTTCTTCCGCATCCATGCAGGCAAGGAAGGCGTGCCCTGCACGCTTGACCGTCATTTCCCCCAGTATATGCAGGTGATACAGTGCACCTGCTGCCGCCGCCCAAAACGCCCCTGCAAAGCTGAGCTTTCCTTTTTTCAGTCCGTACCGCACCAGCATCACAATGCTGTCCCCGCGGATCAGCGTGCCGTCAAAGTCAAAGGCAGCGGCATACGTCATTTCATCTTGCATTATTGCTCCGTTTTCCATATTGATACGGTCTGCACCATGGTATCCAGCAGCTTTTGTGCGGATTCGTAGTCCCCGTTTACGGCTCGAACCAGAAAGATATACTCATAATCATCCCCGTAATAATCGTAGTATACACTAACAACCGGCTCGGCTGTCCCGCTTTCATAAAAATAAGTACAAGAATAAGCAATCTCCAGCATCTGGCCAACGGGCGTGTCGCGCAGGATGCCGTCATGCAGTTGGGTCGGCTGCTGCTCCGGCGTGAATTGATCCTTTTCATTTTCTATGTAATGCGGTGCTGCTTCAATCTCCTGCTCAAAGCTTTCGCAGGTAGGTTCCTTCACCTGTATCTGCAAAATGTATTTTTTGTCGGGAGAACTCCACGCGCGTAAATCGTACACGTAATCACAGTCTTCTCCGCTTTCGGCTGCCTCGTTGTCGCTTTCCTCAAGAAGCAAGGCAATATCTTCATCGCTGATCATGCCAAAGCGCGAATAAACATTCAGCGAATAGCCGTACACCCTGTTTTCATAAGGAGTAAGCGTGCCGTATTTCAGGTTGGTAAACAGTTTGTTGCCTATTGCCTGCGCACTGCCGCACAAAAGCAACATTGCCGCCGTCAAAAGCGCCGCAATTCTTTTCTTGTTCATTCCTTTATCCCTCCTTGCCCCGCTATTGTACCATGAAGCAATCCGCGCCGTCAACGCTATGAAATGTAAAAGAGGAGCCGCTCTTGACGAGCAGCTCCCCTCTTTTATTTGCAGTTTCAGGCCTTCAGGCCGATTTTGCGCAGGGTATCCAGGCTCATGGCAGCAGCCTCCAGCGGCGTGCGGCCGACGGACGCATCCTGCTCCACCACAAACCACTTTGCGCCGGCATTCAGCCCGGCCTCCACCACGGCGGGCAGATCCTGACAGCCGTATCCCAAGGGGCGGAATTCAAAGGGCACATCGTCCCCCGTCTTGGTTTCGGACAGTCCAAGCAGCCCGTACGGCGTCCTGTCCTTTTCCTTGCGGCCCACGTAATCCTTCAAATGGATCACGGGAGTACGTCCCGTGTACTTGCGCAGATAAGCGGCAGGATCCTCGCCGGCATACTTGACCCAGCAGACATCGATTTCGGTTTTCAGTATATCCTCGGGCATAAGCGCATAGATAAAGTCCAGTGCATACATGCCGCTGAATGTGACAAACTCAAAATCATGATTGTGATAAAGCAGCTGAATGCCATTGTCACGGCACAGGCAGCCAAAGTCAAGGATGGTGCGCAGCACGCCTGCAAAAGCAGGTGTGCCGGGACGCTGCTCCGGGCTCAGATACGGAATCGCAATATATTCACAACCGATGGCCTTGTGATAGTCAATTACGCCTTGCATATCTTCCTCAATCAGTTTGAGCGCCACATGGCTGGACACGGCGCGCAGGCCGCAGGCATCCAGCATGGAGCGGATTTCCTGTGCGGAATGGCCGTAGAACCCAGCGAATTCCACGCCATCATAGCCCAGGGCTTTCAGCTGGCTGAGGACGGCGGGAAGATCCTGCTCCGCTTCCTTGCGTGCAGAATAGATCTGATACGCAATCGGTGCGTTTTTCATAATCGGCTCCTTATTATTCGTTAAAATATACGGGCTTGCCGGTCTTGGCAGACTGGTAGATGGCATCCAGAATCTGAGTGACAACAAAGGCCTGCTCGGGCTTGACGGTCAGTTCGCCCTCGCCGCGGATGGCATTGACAAACACGCGCTGCTCCATGACCTTGGGATCATCCTTGGAGCCCTCATAGAAATCCACGCCCTTTTTCTTCATATCGGGGGTGGTAACATACAATTTGCCGTGCTTTACGCCGTTGATGTGCAGTTCGCCGTTGTGCATGTCCGCGCCGGCCTTGGTGCCGCACAGCATGGTGCGGGCTTCCTCCACATCCAGGGTGTTCAGCGCCCAGGAAGCGCTCAGATCAATGGTAGCACCGTTTTCCATCACGATGAAGCCAAAAGCGCTGTCTTCGGTGGTGAACTTTTCGGGATCCCAGTCCCCCCAGGAGTTGCCGGTTTCGCGGTCGTTGTTGAGCTTATGATACACCGTGCCCACAACATACTTGGGCTTATAGTTGTTCATGGTCCACAATGTCAGGTCCAGTGCATGGGTGCCGATATCGATCAGGGGACCGCCGCCCTGCTCGTATTCATTGAGGAACACGCCCCAGGTAGGCACCGCGCGGCGGCGGATTGCATTGGCGCGTGCATAGTAGATTTCACCCAGCTCGCCGTCTTCGCATTCCTTCTTCAGGTACTGGCTGTCGGGACGATAACGGCCCTGATAGCCGATGGTCAAAATTTTGCCGGTTTCCTTGGCGGCATCCAGCATTTTCTGCGCTTCGGCAGGGTTGATAGCCATGGGCTTTTCGCACAGGACATTCTTGCCGGCATGCAGAGCATCCACCGTAATGTAGGAGTGGCTGCGGTTGGGGGTGCAGACGTATACGCAGTCCAAATCAAGCTTCAGCAGCTCCTTGTAATCCGTAAAAACCTGCGCATCCTCGGTGCCGTACTGCGCCTTGGCCTTTTCCGCGCGCTCGATAATCAAATCGCAGAAGGCGACCAGTTCTACCTCGCCCAGTGCCTGAATGGAGGGCATATGCTTGCCGTTTGCGATGCCGCCGCAGCCGATAATACCGCCTTTTAACTTTGCCATAAACAGTTTCTCCTTTCATTTTGAAAACATGCTCTCGGTACATGATCCATTATAGCCTCGCAAAGCCGAAAAGTCGTGACACTTAGCGTATGGAAAAGTGACAAAATGCGCTGTTTTTTGAGCACTGAATTTTTAGCGTCGGCATGCGAAAATCCCTTCGGTGCCGCTTGCGCAATCGCTTGGTTTATGGTAGCATAGTCGTGACAATCACTTTCTCCGTTAATAAGGCTCAGAGGAGGTTTTCCCATGGCGCTGCTGCATGTTACCTTCTACTCCGGCACGCTGGAGCGTGAAGTGCAAATGGATGTTATCCTGCCCGAGGCCGCGAAAGGGCTGATCGGCATGGCGGGCGTGGCCGGCGGGCAATGCAAAACGCTGTATCTGCTGCATGGCATGAGCGATGATCAGTCCATCTGGCAGCGCCGTACCGCCATCGAGCGCTATGCTGCCGCCTACGGACTGGCCGTTGTCATGCCCTGCACCGATCTTGGCTGGTACACGGATATGTATCGGGGCGACCGGTATTTTACCTTTATCACCCGTGAGCTGCCCGCTGTCTGCCGCGATCTGTTTCCCATGATGAGCCGCAGGCGCGAGGATACGTATGCCGCCGGCCTTTCCATGGGTGGCTATGGTGCGTTGAAATGCGCCCTGCGTGCCGGGGATGTATTCAGCCGCGGTGCCTCCCTCTCCGGCGCTGCGGATATCCGTCTTCGCGCCGGAGGCGGATACTGGGAGGATGTTTTCGGCCCCAAGGAGCAGGTTGCCGGTTCTTTTAACGACCTGTTTGCCGCCGCTGAGGAACTGCCCCCCGATCACCGTCCGCCCCTGTTTATGTGGTGCGGCACAGAAGACTCCCTGCTTCCCGCAAACCGTGCGCTGCGTGATCATCTGCTGAAGCTGGGGTATGATCTTACCTATTCCGAAAGCGAGGGAAACCACTCCTGGCAATGGTGGGATCTGCACATTCAGGATGTGCTGCGCTGGCTTTTTCCCGAAACGGAGGTGAAATAAAATGTCGCTAATGGATATCGGCTTCTTTTCCGAAACGCTGGGCATGGCCGTGCACTGCATGGCGCTGGTGCCCCATGCGCATGACGGAGCATCGCTTAAAAAGCGGCAGGTGCTGTACCTGCTGCACGGCTACGGGGACTGCTACACCTCATGGATCCGCAAAACCAATTTGGAGCGCTATACAGCACATCATAATCTGGCCGTTATCATGCCCGACGCACAGAAGAGCGCCTACACCGATATGTCGCACGGCGGCAAGTATTTCACATTCATCGCCGAGGAGCTTCCCGCCAAGATGCATGCCTTTCTGCCATTGAGTGACCGCAGAGAGGATACCTCCATTGCGGGCTTTTCCATGGGCGGATACGGCGCGCTGAAAATCGGGCTTGCCCGTCCGCAGCAGTATGCCGCCATCGGCTGCATCTGCGCCGGCATGAACAACAATACCCGCGATTCAGAGCTTTTGCGTGATCTGCGCACGGGCGGCCGTACCCTGTCGGGAACAGAAGAAGATCTGCCGGCAAACGCTGCCCGCGCCGCCGCCCTCGGTCAGGATGCCCCCCGTATCTTTCACAGGATCGGGACGGAAGACTTTCTGCTTTCCGGTGCGCGGGAAACACGCGATCTGCTGTCTTCCTATCCGGGTGATCCCTTCCGGTATGACTATGCCGAAACCCCCGGAACGCACGGCTGGGCGTTCTGCGACGGCGCCCTGCGGGATTTTCTGCAGTGGCTTGCCCCCGCTTCCCGATAATATAAACAGACGTTTCTGCATCCGTTTTTGTTGCGTGGTGCCGAACATTTTACAATTAGCGGTAATTCGTAATACTTATTTGATTATATTGTTATTAAGCGGGAACAAATTGGATATCTAATTCGTCTATAATAGTGGACGTAAGCTGCCGGAGGTATCCGGTTGCCTTACGCTTTGCGGGATGACGCAGCGGTTGTCCTCAAAGGAAGGTTAACAGGAAGGGTGATAGTACATGAAAAAGATTATTTCTTTGTTGCTGGCGCTTGTGTTGGTGCTGTCCGCCTGCTCTGTGGCGCTGGCTGATGACGTGCTTCGTCCGGGCTCCAAGGGCACCGCGGTGAAGACCGTTCAGACCCTGCTCAAAAATTACGGCTATTATACCGGCAAAATCGACGGCAAATACGGCAACACCACCACCGCTGCTGTACGCAGCTTCCAAAAGTACAACGATCTGAAAGTAGATGGCAAAGTCGGCTCCGAAACCCTGACCGTCTTAAAGAGCGGCTCTGCCGTCTCTGCCCCCATCGTGCCCGGCGGTTCCAACAGCACTGTTGCCGTCAAGAACGTGCAGACGCTGCTTAAAAATCTTGGCTACTACACCGGCAAGATCAGCGGCAAATACGATAATGCTACCGTAGCAGCCGTAAAGAGTTTCCAGAAGTACAACGAGCTGAAGGTGGACGGCAAGGTCGGTGAGGATACGCTGAGCCGTCTGAGCAGCAGTGCCGCTGTTCCCGCTCCCACCTCCAAGAAGGATTCCTATTCTGTCGATACCAAGCACATTCAGGAACGCCTGCAGTATTACGGCTACTACACCGGCAAGGTAGACGGCATCTACGGCAGCGGCACCATTGCAGCCGTAAAGGCATTCCAGAAGGCGAACAGCCTGACTGTTGACGGTGCCGTTGGCGCTGTCACGCTGGCAAAGCTGGATTCCAGTGATGCCGTTTCCAAGGCCGATGCCGATCGGGATACCGAATCTGCCGCCCGTCCCATCCTGCGTCCCGGTGACAAGGAAGCCGCCAAGACGAAGTACATCAAAGAAGTGCAGACCATCCTCCAATCCAAGGGGCTCTATACCGGCGCTATCGACGGCATTTACAGCGGTGAAATCGTTACCGCCGTCCGCGTGTTCCAGCAGCAGAACAGCCTGACAATCGACGGCCGCGTCGGTGCCAACACCTGGAAAGTGCTGCTGGGCGGCACTGTAACCCCTGTTACCCCTACCCGTCCCTCCGTACTGCGCCCCGGCGATAAGAACAGCTACGTGACGGAACTGCAGCAGCAGCTGATTTCCCTGGGTTACTCCACCGTAACCGCAAGCGGCACTTATGATGCAGCCACCACCTCTGCCGTAAAGGCCTTCCAGCGCAAATATGCCCTGGATATCGACGGCAAGGTCGGCCCCAAGACGCGTGCGAAGATCAATGAAGTTCTGGGCGGAGCATCCGGCACGACAACCGATTCCACTGCCGATCCCGACGCGAACGGTTAATCGCAAAGTATGGTTATCAATGCGGAAGAGCCATTTGGCTTTTCCGCTTTTTTAGGAGTGTCTTTTATGGATTTCGGAATGCCATTTTTGCTGGAATGCGGCAGCATCGAGGACGCCTGTGCCCTGTGCGCAAAGTTAGGGCTCCAGTTTGTCGAATTGAACCTGAGTTTTCCCATCTGCAATCTGGACACGCTTACCTCCGAATACCTAAATGAGCTGCGCAAAAAGTATGGCTTGTATTTCACCTTTCATCTGGATGAAGAGTCGGCTCCCTGTGCCTTTGACAGCCGTGTCCGTGCCGCCTACACCGATTGCATTTTGCATGCTCTTTGCCTTGCAAAGCAGACAGGCACGCCCACAGTCAATATGCACTGGCCGCGCGGCGTATATGTCACATTGCCCGATCGGGTAACCTACCTGTTTGAAAACTATCGGGCAGATTATCTGCGCTGCGTGAGGCAGTTTCTGGATGCATGCACGGATGCGGCAGGCGATTCCGTTCATGTATGCATTGAAAACACGGACGGCTTTTTGCATTTTCAGCAGGAAGCCATCGACATGCTGCTGGAAAGCCCCGCTTTCGGCTTAACCCTGGATATCGGCCATAATTTTACAGCAGGTTTGGTTGATGAGCCTTTTTATGCAAGGCATACGGGCAGGCTTTATCATATGCATGCCCATGATGCCCGCGGCCGCCATTGTCATCTGCCGTTTGGCAGCGGAGATATGGATTGGCTTGCCCGTCTGCATCAGGCCGAAGCCGCAAATGCACGCGTTGTGATTGAAGTAAAAACTGTTTCCGCATTAACCGAAAGCGTTGAAACGCTGCGGAAATCCGTGTTTTCCATATGATTGACATTTTATCCTGTTCCGTTTAGAATGAATGCAAACGCAAAGGAGGCTCTTTTGATGGAAGAAGTGCGCAAAGCCGTCGTCACGGTGCTCGGCATCGACCGCAAGGGCATCATTGCCCGCATCAGCGATGTACTCTATCGCAATGATGTCAACATTCTGGACATTTCTCAAACCGTCATGCAGGATTATTTTCACATGATTCTCATTGCCGATATCACCGGCTGCGCATTTGACCGCATATCTGATCAGCTTTCCGCGCTCGGTACCGAGATGGGACTGCAAATTCGCATTCAGCGCAGCGAAATTTTTGAGGCCATGCATCAAGTCTGAGGAGGGATTATATGGTTACATCATCGGAAATTCTCTCCACTTTGCGCATGATCGATCGGGAAAAGCTGGATGTGCGTACCATTACCCTGGGCATTTCGCTGTTCGGCTGCGTGTCAGATGATGAAGATCGCTTGTGTCAAAAGGTGTATGATCATATCGCCCGCACAGCGCAGGATCTGGTACGCACGGGTGAAGAAATCGAGCGGGAAATCGGCGTTCCCATCGTGAACAAGCGCATTTCCGTTACCCCCGCCGCCCTGATTTCGGGCGGTATTGCCCATCCCGTCAAGCTTGCCCTGGCTCTCGACCGTGCTGCCCGCGCAACGGGTGTTAACTTTATCGGCGGATATTCCGCACTGGTGCAGAAAGGCATGACCGCTGCCGATCGCAGGCTGATGGATTCCATTCCGGAAGCACTCAGCGAAACGGAATTTCTCTGTTCCTCTGTCAATATCGGCTCTACCCGCGCCGGAATCGATATGGATGCCGTACGACTGATGGGGCAGGTTGTTAAGGACACGGCGCAAAAAACTGCCGATGTCGGCGGCTTGGGCTGTGCAAAGCTGGTGGTGTTCTGCAACGCGGTAGAGGATAACCCCTTTATGGCCGGTGCCTTCCATGGTCCGGGGGAGGGCGACTGCGCCATCAGCGTCGGCGTATCCGGCCCCGGCGTTGTCAAATGCGCCTTGGAAGCCGTTCGCGGGCAGCCTTTTGATGAAGTGGCGGAAACCATCAAGCGCACCGCCTTCCGCATTACCCGTGTCGGTCAGCTTGTGGCGCGTGAAGCTTCCCGCCGTCTGAACGTCCCCTTCGGCATCGTGGATCTGTCTCTTGCGCCCACTCCCTCTGTAGGCGATTCCGTTGCCGCCATTTTGGAGGAGATGGGGCTTGAGTCCTGCGGAACGCACGGGACAACCGCTGCGCTGGCATTGCTGAATGATGCAGTCAAAAAGGGCGGCGTGATGGCCTCATCGCACGTCGGCGGGCTTTCCGGCGCCTTCATTCCCGTCAGCGAAGACATCGGCATGATTGCCGCCGCAGAGCGCGGTGCGCTTACGCTGGATAAGCTGGAAGCCATGACCTGTGTCTGCTCGGTAGGATTGGATATGATTGCCATTCCCGGCGACACTACTGCCGAAACGATTTCCGCCATTATTGCCGATGAGGCCGCAATCGGCATGATTAATAACAAAACCGTTGCCGTGCGCGTTATCCCCGTCCCGAATGCCAAGGTCGGCGATACGGTGGAATTCGGCGGACTGCTTGGGCATGCCCCCGTCATGCCGGTTCATTCCTTCTCCTCTGCCGATTTTATCAAGCGCGGCGGCCGCATTCCCGCTCCGCTGCACTCTCTGCGCAACTGAGTTTCATATGAGATTGTAACGCTTTGCCGCGAACATTTGCCTTTTGCCGGTCATGCAGGTATAATGTAATAGGACATGTATTCCCCTGAAAGGAGCAAAAGCGTGCTGTCATTTCTTTACCTGCTGGTTTATCTGTTTTCAGGATGCGTAATGGTGCGGTCTCTGCTGCCGCAAAAGCGGCTGCCGGTGCGCATATGGCTGGGACTATGTCTTGGCGTGCTGCTGATGATGTGGCTGCCTGCGCTAATGGCCTTTGCAGTGCGCTTTTCCGTGCTCGGGCATTTGCTGGCGCTGATTCCGCTTTTCGGCGCAACCGCCGCCGTATGGTTCACGCGGGATAAAGCCCCGGTTCGGCGCATGGAAAGCCGCGATAAGCATTTGCTCATTCTGCTTGCCTGCGTTGCCCTGCCGCTGACGCTGCTTGGCGGATATCTGCAGTACACGCATTGCCTGCGCGAAGTAAACGGAACGCTGCATGTAGGCCAAAGCACTTACGGTGATCTGCCCCTGCACCTTGGCATTATTACCGGTCTGCGGAACGCCTCCTTCCCGCCGGAATACAGCGTTCTGCCGGGGGAACAGCTTAGCTATCCCTTCCTGATGGACAGCCTCTCCACATCTTTTATGCTCTTTGGGCTGCCGCTGCGCTGGGCAGTAATTGTGCCGGGCACGCTGATGATGGGGTTGGTTTTTTCGGGATATATGATTCTGGCCGACCGAATGGCAAGCGGCCGGCGAGCCGTGGTGATTGCCACACTTTTTGTGTTTATCAACGGCGGCCTGGGGTTTCTGTACAGCCTGGACACACTGGGCGTCAGCAACGGCGGATCGGTCAATTCTCTGCAAAGCGGTACCTGGCTGGAACGGCTGGATACCATCCTGAACGGATACTATCAAACCCCCGCCAATCATTCCGAGCAAAGCTATTACAACCTGCGCTGGAGCAATATCATCGTGGATATGCTGATCCCGCAGCGCACATTTCTGGGCGGATGGTGCATCCTGCTCCCCTGCATTTATCTGCTCTATGACTCCGTGCAGCGGAAAGAAAATCGTTTTCCGATCCGTCAAACCATCCTGCTGGGCATAATGGCGGGCGGAATGCCGCTGCTGCATACCCATTCCTTCCTGGCGCTTGGGCTTTTGAGCGCCGGCTGGATGGTATACGATCTGATCCATCGCGGCAAGCTTTGGCCATGGCTTCTTTATGGCGGTATCGCCTGTGCCCTGGCTGCTCCGCAGCTCTTCGGTTTTACCTTCCGCCATACAAGCGGCAACAGCAGCTTTGTTTATTTTCAATTCAACTGGGTCAATAACTCGGGCGGAAACGGGCTGAGGGACGGCTATCTGTTCTTCTACATCAAGAATATCGGTATCCCGTTTATCCTGCTGATTCTGTCACTGTTTGAAAAGAACCCGAGACGGCGGTTTATCGCCGCCGGTGCGTTTACCATTTTTGTTGCCGCGGAACTGATCATTTTCCAGCCCAACGAATATGACAACAACAAGCTCTTTTACGTCTGGTGGGCATTGTGCGCCGTGCTGGCAGCCGATTATGCTGTGGAAATATTCGATCGTCTGCGCGGGCTTCGCGGGCGCTATGTGCTGGCAGTGATGACAGCCATTGCCTGCCTGACCACGGGGACGCTTTCCATCGCCCGCGAATGCGTAAGCGACTACCAAATGTACTCGGCAAGCGATGTGGAAGCGGCGCAGTTTGTAGAAGAGAACACAGGCAGTGACAGTACGTTCATCTGCTGGACGCAGCACATTAACCCGGTGTCCGCCCTTGCCGGACGCAAAATCGTATGCGGTCCTGCGCTTTGGCTGTATTATCACGGCTACGATCTGAGCGAGCGCGAGGAAGATATCACACTGTTCTTCTCCGATCCTTCGGCAAATGAAAGCGTCCTTGAAAAATACGGCGTGGATTACATCATGCTCGGCGATTATGAACGTTACGAGCTGGGCGCCAGTCAGAGTGCGCTGGACGCGCTGTATCCGCTGGTATTTGAAAGCAGCGACGGGCGCATCCGCATCTATCAGGTGACAGAAAGCCATGGTTGAACGGTTTCTGCGTTATTCCCTGGAGCACGGGAGAAAAATCACCCTGATTCTAAATGATGGGCAAGGCATGCGCCGTATAAACACTACGGTAGTCGCTGTGGATGAGAACAGCATTACCTGCGTGTCGGGCATCAAAGGCAAGCCCAAAATGCTTGAAAAAGCAAGCATCCTCTCCGCCTGCTATGCGCGGGGCGATGAAGGGGACACCCTGAAAAACGAGGCATTGGAGTACAAAAAAAATGGAAAAGATCAAGGCAGTCCTGCATGACCGCGATAAACTGCGTGAGGTGGTATTGTACCTGATATTCGGCGCGCTGACCACCCTTGTCAGCTGGGGCGTATACTATGCATGGCGTCAGCTGTTCAGGCTGTCCGAATATCCGACGGACAGTGTGCAGTATACCCTGATTGCAAATTCCGGCCAGGTAGTCGCGTTTATATTGTCAGTCATCTTTGCCTTTATCACCAACAAAGGAATGGTATTCCGCAGCACCAAAAAAGGAAGCGGGCTCTGGAAGGAAATCGGGCTTTTCTTCTCTGCCCGTGTGCTCGGCTGGGTCATTTTCGACATTGCTCTCTTTAATCTGCTGCTGACGCTGACAAAAAGCACCCTGCCCGATGCGGATCTGTGGATAAAGCTGCTGATGAATGTGCTGGTTGTCATTTTTAATTATGCGGCAAGCAAATTTGTGATTTTCAAAAAATGATTGTAACAGGCGGAAAAGCATGTTATAATAGACCCTGTGCGAGCGATTCCCAATGATTAAAGGAGGAGATTCCTATGCCGCTTGTTAATACCCGTGATATGTTCAAGAAGGCCTATGAGGGCGGTTACGCCATCGGTGCTTTCAATGTCAACAATATGGAAATTATCCAGGGCATCGTAGAAGGTGCTCAGGAGCAGAATGCCCCGCTGATTCTGCAGGTCAGCAAGGGTGCGCGTGCCTATGCCAACCACACCTATCTGGTAAAGCTGGTAGAGGCTGCCGTTGAAACCAGCGGTCTGCCCATTGCCCTGCATTTGGATCACGGTCCCGATTTTGAAACCTGCAAGTCCTGCATCGACGGCGGTTTCACCAGCGTTATGTTCGACGGCAGCCACCTGCCCTTTGAAGAAAACATTGAGCAGACCCGCCGCGTAGTGGAATATGCCCACAAGTACAACGTTACCGTTGAAGCCGAGCTGGGCCGTCTGGCCGGTGTTGAGGACGACGTAAAGGTTTCCTCTGCCGATTCCAGCTACACCCGTCCCGACGAAGTGGAAGAGTTTGCCACCGCTACCGGCTGTGACAGCCTGGCCATCGCCATCGGCACCAGCCACGGCGCGTACAAGTTCACCGCGGCTCAGTGCACCCGCAATGCCGATGGCATCCTGCTGCCCCCGCCGCTGCGCTTTGACATTCTGGAAGAAGTATCCAAGCGTCTGCCCGGCTTCCCCATCGTGCTGCACGGCGCTTCCTCCGTTCCGCAGGAGTTCGTAAAGATCATCAACGAAAACGGCGGCAAGATGCCCGACGCCGTCGGCATCCCCGAGGAGCAGCTGCGCAAGGCCGCTACCATGGCCGTATGCAAGATCAATATCGACAGCGATCTGCGCCTTGCTTTCACCGCCAGCGTGCGCAAGCACTTCAACGAGCATCCGGATCACTTTGATCCCCGCCAGTACCTTTCCGACGCCCGCAGTGCCATCAAGGGCATGGTCGAGCACAAGATCGTGGATGTCCTGGGCTGCAATGGCAAAGCCTGATCAACATAAGCATAGTCCAAGAACCGCCGGGTCGGAAAATTCCGATCCGGCGGTTTTGCGTTTATGTTTATTTTACATTTCATTGTCTGTCGATTGCAAATAATTCATGCCATAATAGCCTCAATCGGGTGTGTCGGATATGGTCTGTCAATCAAAGGGAGGGTTTGCGATGCGCAATGCTTTGAAAGTCACGCTGCTCACGTTTTTATGCCTGATGTGCCTATTGCCCGCGGCAGCGGAAAGCAGTGCAAGCGTGCTGGAAATCAGCAATATTTTCCTGTATGACCGGCCTATTGAAGGAGCGGATCAAAATCCCGAGGTCAGCCTGGCTGCCAATGTACAATACCGTGAAAAAATCACCGCGCTTGCCGCGGCAATTGACTACAGTTCGGCAGCAAGCTATGACACGGCAAATGCAGAGGATGCAGTGCTTTCATTTGCGCCGGTTGAATAATCATCCATACAAAAATCGTCGGGTTGGATTGCTCCTGCCCGACGGTTTATTTTTTACTCTTTCGGCGGGATATCCCCCACGCCGTCCAGCACGATGCGCGGCCGATACGGGAATTTGCGTATATCCTCGCGGGATGTTACGCCCGACAGTACCAATGCCGTGTCCAAGCCCGTCTCAATGCCTGCCACCATGTCGGTATCCATGCGGTCACCGATCATCACAGCCTCGGCGGAGTGTACGCCCAGGATTCGCAATCCCGTGCGCATCATCAGCGGATTCGGCTTGCCTACAAAGTAAGCATTTTGTCCGGTAGCCATCTCAATGGGAGAAATCATGGCACGGCAGGCTGGAATGATACCATCCTCGGAGGGACCGGTCAAATCGCTGTTAGTCCCGATCAGCTTTGCGCCCTTGAGCACCAGATGCACGGCACGCAGGATGTTTTCGTAGTTATATGTGTTGCCCTCACCGATGATCACGTAATCGGGGTCGATATCATTCATGGTGATACCCTCATCGTGCAGAGCCATAATCAGCCCCGCGCCGCCGATTACATAGGCGCTGCAGCCGGGCGCCTGGGAGCTGATAAAGCGCGCAGTGGCAAGGGCGCTGGTGTAAAAGTGGCTTTCGTCCACCTGCAGCCCCATGCGCTCCAGCTTGCGCTGCAGTTCTTTGGGCGAATGCTCGGACGAGTTGGTCAGGAACAGAAAGTTCTTGTTTTCGCGATACAGCCAGGAAACAAATTCCTTTACGCCCGGCAGCAGTCGATTGCCGTGGTAGATGACGCCGTCCATATCGCAGATGAAGCCTTTTTTGCCGCGCAGTATCTCCATGTATTTCCTCCTCTTATGGGTTGTTCGGGTTGCTTAGCATATCCTCAAACGCAAGGCCGTACCAGTGTCCGGGCTGACGCGCAGCCGTTTTTCGGATGCAGCCATCGCAGAAATCCGCAGCCTTTTGAAGGGCATCGGCATACGACCTGCCGTTTAGCAGCTGTGTGCACAGGGCCGATGCAAAAACATCGCCGCATCCATGCAGTTCAAGGGACATCCGCGGCTTATGCACCGATACGATCCGCCCGTCCAATCGTGCCAGATAGCCGATTTCGTTCTCTTTGCCCGGGACGCTGGTAATGATCGCATTCGGGGTTTTCAGCCTGCTTAGGATGTCCTCGGGATTGTCCTTCGCATCGCTGCCCGTCAGCAGGGCCGCCTCGGTCAGGTTCGGGGTAATGATCTGCGCCAAATCGCACAGTGCACGCATTTCCTGCACGTATTCCGGGGTAAAGCAGCCGTACAGATGCCCGTTGTCCCCCAGCACCGGATCCACCAGCACCAGCGTATCCTCGCGAGCGAAGTCCAGAATAAATTGCCGTGCGATTTCAATCTGCCGTACCGAACTGAAAAAGCCCGTGTAGATGCAGTCAAAGCGAACGCCGATACGTTTCCAATGCGCAATGAAGGCCTGCATTTCTTCCGTCATATCCCGCATGGCATAGCCGTCAAAGCCGCCTGTATGGGTGGACAGGATGGCCGTAGGCAGGGCAACCGCCTCGATTCCCGCGGCGGAAAGGATGGGCACGGCAACGCTCAGGGAGCATTTGCCAAGGCAGGACAAATCATTGATCAGCGCCGCGCGCTTCATGCCGGTGTTGTTTACGGAATTCATGAAAAAGGTGCTCCTGTTTGATGCAGAATATCGGCATCATGCCGATTGCAGAGGGCTTTCCCCCGACTCATAGTATACGCCATTTTTCGTGGATAATGCAAGGAATAATATCAGATAAAGCTTATCGGCAGTCACAAAACCGCCTTCATTCCGCTCTTGCCGAATCGCACGGAATCAAGTATAATGAAGCCGTAGTTTTTGCAATCCTGCCGCCGAAGGAGAGGTCACCATGCATTTTTTGCTTGCCAACGATGACGGTATAGCAGCAATCGGCCTGAAAGCACTCAGCCGTGCTGTCACCGAGCGCGGTCACAGTCTGGTTATCTGCGCCCCGCAAACCCAGCAAAGTGCCGCCAGCCATCATGTTACGCTCACGGCCCCTATTATCATGCGTGAAGTGCCTTGGGAAGATGAAAATGTCAAGGCCTACAGCATTAAAGGCACACCGGTGGACTGTGTCCGCATTGCGCAGATGCTGACCGACAAGCCCTTTGATTTCGTCTTTTCGGGCATCAACGACGGCGATAACGCCGGTACTTCCATCTATTACAGCGGCACGGTATCTGCGGCGCGGGAGGCACGGATGCTCAATCTGCCTGCCATGGCCGTTTCGATTCGCACCCATGCAGATGAAGAAATGCGCATGAATCTGGCCCGGCTGGCTGTGCGCATTGCCGAGCGTTTTCAGGGCAATGTGCTGCCGCGCCTGTGCCTGATTAACCTTAATGCCCCGGCAATTCCCGTATCGCAGCTGAAACCCCTGCGCATCGCTCCCCTCAGCGATGCTTTTTACCTGGACAGCTATGAGCGCCGCGTCAGTCCGCATGGTGATGTCTACTTTTGGCTGGAAAGCGGGCTGAAAATCGAACCGCACAAGCCCGGCACGGATATGGCGCTTTTGAACGAGGGGCACGTTGTGTGCACCTTTATCGGCGGAATGACCGATCACAACGCAGCCTGCGCCGGTATTTTGCAGGATCTATGCATATAAACTTGCATTTTCTTCTTCGCAGCTGTATAATGAGGGCGTTCGTTTCCCTATAAAAATGATTTATGAGGTAACGTAATGCAAAACACGCAGGATATGATTCAGCGGCTCAACATCAGCGGCAGCCGCTTGAGCAAAAGTCACCGCCGCATTGCCGAGTACATATTGCAGCACTACGACAAGGCAGTGTTCATGACTGCCGCAAAGCTTGGCGAAATGGTCAACGTGAGTGAGAGCACCGTTGTGCGCTTTGCCGTAGCTTTGGGCTATGAAGGATATCCGGAGCTGCAGCAGGCCCTGCAGGAGCTGGTACGCCACCGCCTTACCGCAACGCAGCGGTTTGAAATGTCCTCGGATATCAGCGAGGAAGAAGTTCTCTCCACCGTTTTGAAGGCGGATATGCAGAACATCCGCTCAACGATAGACGGCATTGACAATGCCGCTTTCCTGCATGCCGTGCAGGTTATTTCGGGTGCAAAAAGGATCTACATCCTCGGTCTGCGTTCGGCAGCACCGCTGGCACAGTTCGCTGGTTATTATCTGCATTATATTTTTGATGATGTGCGCGTGGTTGCCGCGGGTTCAACGGATGTATTTGAAGCAATTTCGCGCATTGAATCGGAGGATGTGCTGCTTGGCATCAGCTTTCCCCGTTATTCCAGCCGAACCATCGAGGCAATGAGCTTTGCCCGTTCCCGCCATGCGCAGGTAATCGGCCTGACGGACGGCCCGATGAGCCCGCTGCACGATGTCGCGGATATCTGCCTTTCCATGCGTACGGACATGGCCTCCTTTGTGGACTCCATGGCCGCCCCCATGAGTGTGATCAATGCGCTGATCGTAGCGCTGGGCATTCAGAACCGCGAGGCACTGAACGCCCGTTTCAAGCAGTTGGAAGAGGTGTGGGACGCATACAGCGTCTATATGAATGAAGGAAAATAAGCATGTTGTGATCATTGGCGGCGGCGCGGCGGGCCTTTCTGCCGCGCTGTTTGCTGTGCGAGCCGGTGCCAGGGTAACAATGATCGATAAAAACGAGAAATTCGGGAAAAAGCTCTACATCACCGGCAAGGGGCGCTGCAACCTGTGCAATGCCTGTGACACAGAGGAATTTTTACGCAATGTGCCGCGCAACCCGCGTTTTCTGTATTCCGCGCTCAAGTTCCTCTCCCCCGATGATTTGCAGCGGCTGATGAATGAGCTTGGCTGCGAGACAAAGGTAGAACGCGGCAACCGTGTTTTTCCCGTAAGCGACCATGCCAGTGATGTTTCCCGTGCCTTTTTGAATGCGCTGCGCGGGCAGGCATTAAAGCTCCAAGTAGAAGCACTCGGCCTTGTATCCGAGGATGGTCATATTACCGGCGTGCGTGTGCGCGATGCGCAGGGCGAGCGCGTGATTGCCTGCGACAGTGCCGTGCTGGCTACCGGCGGCCTTAGCTACCCGGTCACAGGTTCTACTGGCGACGGATTGAAATTTGCGGAATCAGTCGGCCATACCATCATCCCGCCCCGCCCCTCTTTGGTGCCGTTGGAAGCAAAAGAAGACTGGGTAAAGCAGCTGCAGGGACTTTCGCTTAAAAATGTTTGCCTTTCCGCTTCCGTTCATGGTAAAATAAAATACAGCGAGATGGGCGAGATGCTCTTCACGCATTTCGGTATTTCGGGGCCGCTTGTGCTGACACTCTCAAGCGTTTTGGCCACCGCAGATTGGCATCAGGTGCAGGTAACCCTGAACCTGAAACCTGCGCTTTCCCATGAGCAGCTGGATGCACGGCTTTTGAGGGAGTTTTCCGCCGCTCCGCGCAAGCAACTGCAAAATATTATGCCATCCCTGCTTCCCGCCCGATTGGCAGAGGTTTTCCCCGCGCTTTGCGGCATCAGCGCCGTCAAGCAGCCCGCGCAGATCACCGCCGCCGAACGTGCACGGATCGTATCCGCCCTGCATTCCTTGCCCATTACCGTCACCGGTACACGGGGAATGGATGAGGCCATCATCACCTGCGGCGGTGTGTCGGTGCGCGAAATTACCCCCGCAACCTTGATGAGCAAAAAAATGGACGGGCTTTTCTTTGCGGGTGAAGTTATGGATGTGGATGCCTTTACCGGCGGATTCAATCTGCAGATTGCCTTTTCCACCGGCGCACTTGCCGGCGACAGTGCCGCGCGCTATGAGCGCGAATAGAATTTTCCCTGTCCCAATTTTAAAACCATCGGAAGGATTATCTTCGCATGGATTACATTGTCTTGGATCTGGAATGGAATCAGCCCCTCTCCTATAACAGTTCTGCCTACAAGTCCGTAGGCGGCAAACTTCTGTTTGAAATGATCCAAATCGGTGCGATCAGACTGAATGACAGGCTTGAAATCACCGATACCTTCAATCAGCTGATTCAGCCCACGCATTATGTAAAGCTGCATCCGCGCATCAAGCGCATCACAGGCATTTCTCAGGAGCAGCTCTGCGATGCCCCGCAGTTTTGCGAGGCTGCCCAGCGTTTTCACGACTGGTGTGGGAAGGATTGCGCCTTGCTGACCTGGGGCTGCGACGATGTGTCGGTATTTCAGCAAAATCTGGATTTCTTTGCTTATTCCGAAGCTCTTCCCAAAATGTACGACCTGCAGCAGCTCTACGGCGAGTTGACCGGTGATACCAAGAACCGTGCCGGGCTTAAATCCGCAATGGAGCATTTTGATATCGTGCCGGACCCCGATCATCCCTTCCACAATGCTCTCAACGATGCCTATTATACGGCATTGGTTTTTCAGAAATGCCCGCAGCCGCAGGATGTGCTCCATTTCCCCCAGACCGCGCGTAAGCTGACCCACGAGGATCACGGACGCAGCCAGGAAAAATGCGATACCATCCGTGTCGGGCGCATGGCAGATGCCATGCGCGGCAAGCATGCCGTCACCCCTCCCTGCCCGGTTTGCGGCCATCGGCAGGATTTGAAGGCCGGTTATGTTGCGCTGTCGGATGGTTCGCAGCAGGCATTGTGTGTGTGCGCGGATCACGGTTTGTTCACGGTACGCATCAAGTTTCAAAAGGGCGAAAACAATCACCGCACAATGGTGCGCACCTGCGCCATGAGCGAAGAACAAAACCCTGCCTATATCTCCACCAAGCTTCTGCAATGGCAGAATAAGCTCGCCGCCCAGCAGGCACACAGTGCAAAAGAAACGGAGGCGTAAGCATTGCCGATTATTCAGTGTGGCCAGCAGCAGGCTGTCTTTGAACAGCCCGTCACCGCAGCGCAGGCCTTTGCGCAGCTGCTGCCCGAAGGACATGAAAAAGTCTTCGGCGCATTTTGCGAAGGCCGTGTGGTAGAGCTGACAAGGCTCCTTACCCAGGATTCTGTGCTGCGCCCCATCACGTTTCAGGATGAAGAGGGACGCCGCATCTATGAGCGTTCTTTGCGCTTTATATTGCTGCTTGCCGTGCGCCGCTGCTACCCGGATGCCCGTGTGCGCATCGAGCACTCCATCGGTTTCGGCATCTATTTTCAGCTGAGCGGTCATCGGCTTGTCCTGGGCGATGCCAAGCTGATTGAAGATACCATGCGTGAAATCGTGGCAGAAAATCTGCCTTTTGTCCGCCGTCGCTGGTCCAAGGAACAGGCCATCTCCTATTTCACCAACCTCGGCTGGGAGGACAAGGCAGCGCTGCTGTCCTACCGCCCGCATGATTATTTCCACGTCTACGAATGCGGCGATATGGCGGAATATTTCTACGGCGCCATGCTACCCGGCACGGGAGACGTTCCCGTTTTCTCCCTGCGTTTCTACCCGCCGGGGCTGATTCTGCAAATGCCCGCGCCGGGGGATTTTGACCATCCCGCGCCGTATGTATCCCGTCCCAAGCACATGGCAACCTTCTTCGAATCCAATTACTGGTGTCAGATTTTGGGGTGCAGCAACGCAGCAGACCTGAACGATTTGATTGCAAATGGTCAGCTGCGGGAATTTATCCGCGTAAACGAAGCCCTGCACGATAAATCGCTTGCCGAGATTGCCGACGACATTCTGCGCATGGATGCCCGCGTCATCTTCCTGGCCGGCCCTTCCAGCAGCGGAAAAACCACCACGGCCAATCGACTGAAGATCCATCTTCGCGTGCTCGGAAAGCGTCCTGTGCTGATTTCAATGGACAATTTCTATCTGAATCGCCCGGATGTCCCAGTAGACGATCATGGTGAGCCCGATTTGGAATCGCTGTATGCACTTGACATCGAGCTGTTTAGGCATTGCATTCGGGATCTGCTGGACGGGAAAACCGTGCAGATGCCCGAGTATGATTTCGGCACAGGCATGCGTAAAGAAACCGCTGTTCCCATGCGGCTTGCGCATGATCAGATGCTGATTATCGAAGGAATTCACGGCTTGAATCCCATTCTGCATGAAGGTTTTGAGCGCGGAGAGATCTGCAAGTTCTATCTTTCGGAGCTGACCTGTCTGAACCTGGACGATCATAACCGCATCAGAACCACCGACGCGCGTCTGCTGCGCCGCGTCGTGCGGGACTATCTTTTCCGCGGTACTGCACCCGAGGAAACGCTGGCTATGTGGGACAGTGTACGCCGCGGCGAGGAAAAATGGATTTTCCCCTATCAGGAGCAGGCGGACATTGTCTTCAACACCGCACTGCACTACGAACTGCCCGTGCTGCGGCGCTACGTATACGATATGCTTCAGCGCATCACGCCTGCCCAACCCACCTATTTTCGTGCAAACCGGCTGATCAAAATTCTTGATTATTTTCTTCCCGCCCCGGATGATACGATGCAGGAAATCCCGCCGCTTTCCATCCTGCGTGAATTCATCGGCGGAAATACGTTTTACAACGAATAGCCA
>CAVFPH010000008.1:2449-38715 GCA_963624325.1 bacterium | reverse complement strand
GATATATACCGCTCGCGCACGCTGAAGGATATATCTGCGCTTGACAAATGCCAGCACCATTTTGAATTTGTCTGCGAGCCGAGAATCAATCGTTGATGCACAAGAATTACTCATATTCAATGCACTTGGCGGAGCCTCTCCGGAGGCTCCGCCTTTTTATGCCCATAGCAAGAAAGGACGTGACAAAATGCTCACCCGCATTTTCGGCGCCGTCACTGGCGGTCGCCTTAATCTTCGCGCGGCTGCGGATTCTTCCACAGCTATAACTGCAAGCATTTCAAATGAAACCCTGTTTATCCTTAGCAATGGTACGCTGTCTGCTATGGTGCACATACGGGCTTTGTTAAAAAGCAATATATTGCATTGATGGGATGGACAACCCCCTCAAAATGAGCGGCACTGTCACTGCATGGCTTTTTTATCGGAAATATGGCTTCGAGTGCTGCAAATTTCAATATCATGGAACCATCTTAACGATGTTCTCGCTGTCCGATCTTTCGCTCCGTGCCATTTTTCAAACGTTGAAGATTTCCCCAATGACGCCATATTGCAATTAATGCGAGCACGATGGCCCATACACCGCTTGGCCAAATTCCCCGGAAGAATGAAACCATGATGGCGTAGGAAAGCACCAGAACCATGCTGCCAAGAGAGATATATTTGGTCAGAACGATTGTGAGAATATCAAGCAGCACGGCCGGAATACCGAGAGCGGGAAAGACGAAAACAAAAACGCCTGTGCAGCATGCAATGCCTTTACCGCCCTTAAAGCCGAAATAAAGCGGCCAATTATGTCCGATAATGGCAAAGAAGCCGGCCGTCATTGCACCGCTTTGTCCTGCAATCAGACGTCCCAGCAGTACCGAAATAACTGCCTTGGCACAGTCGAACACAAAGGTGATTGTACCTGCGTGCGTACCGTACGTGCGCAGCATATTGCTGGCACCCGGATTCTTGCTGCCATGGCGGCGTATATCACTGCCAAGCAGACGTGAATACAGGATACCGGCTGATATGCTGCCAAGCAGATAGCCGACAACAGCGCAAAGAAGCAGCAAAGGAAGCTGTTCCATGATCAGTCGCTCTCCTTGGCCCTTTCACGAAGGGCAAAACGAATCGGTGTGCCTGAGAAATCGAAAGCTTTCCGAAGCTGATTTTCCAAATAGCGCTGATATGCAAAGTGCATCAGCGCTTCATCGTTGACAAACAAGGCAAATGTGGGGGGACAGACGGAAATCTGCGTTCCATAATATATTTTCAACCTTCGTCCGCCGGTCATAGGAGGTTGGAGCGCAATTTGAGCATCGCCCAGCACATCATTCAGCAGTCCCGTTGGCACGCGCTTGCTGGTTTGCGCATAGGCCTGATCAACCGCATCCAGTACCGTATTTACGCGCTGCCCTGTTAGGGCAGAGATAAACAGCACCGGTGCATAATCCATGAATTTTAAGTCGTCCAGCACCTTTTTACGGAACTTTTCAAGGGTGCCGGTATCTTTTTCGGGAATGTCCCATTTATTTACCACTACGATGACCGATTTGCCTTCTTCGGCGATAATCCCGGCAATTTTTGTATCCTGCTCGGTTACACCGTCGACCGCATCAATCACAAGCAGCGCAACATCGCAACGCCGAATGGCTGCAATCGCACGCAGAACGCTGTAGCGTTCCAAGGATTGATCCTCCACTGCGCGCTTTCTGCGAATACCGGCCGTGTCGATGATGTTATAGCGCCCGCCGTATTGGCCTTCAAAGTGGGTATCGATGGCATCACGTGTTGTACCGGGAATATCGCTGACCATCACACGTTCCTGCCCCAGCAGACGGTTTGTCAGGCTGCTTTTGCCTACGTTCGGACGTCCGACCAGGGCCAGCTGAATTTCGTGCATTTGGTCGGATTCATCTTCATCTTCAGCTGCTTTAGGGGGGAGAAGTTTTACGATTTCATCCAGCAAATCACCGAGCCCCAGCATGTTGGCCGCGGAAATGCCGATCGGTTCGCCTAAGCCGAGCGCGTAATACTCATAGAGGACATCATTAAGGCCAGCATAGTCCAGTTTGTTTACGACCAGAATAACAGGCTTGTGCGTTCTGCGAAGCAGCGTCGCCACTTCTTCGTCATCGTTGGTCAGCCCATCTCGTGCATCGCAGAAAAAGCAGATTACATCGGCCATCTCAATGGCGATCTCCGCCTGCCTGCGCATCTGCGAAAGCAGGACATCATCGCTGCGTGGGTCGATGCCGCCTGTATCAATCAGCGTAAATTCACGCCCCGTCCATTCCACATCAGCATAGATGCGGTCGCGTGTCACGCCGGGAGTATCCTCCACAATGGCCACACGATGGCCTGCGATTTTATTAAAAAAGGTAGATTTTCCCACATTGGGACGCCCAACGATGGCAACAAGCGGTTTTGCGGTCATAGTGACTCCTTTTCTATATCGCCAAGCAGAGATTGGTACAATGCAGCGCCGTTGTTGGCTGACAGACGGACGGGGAAAGGCAGCATTTGCCGGAATTCCTCCAGCGAAAGATCATCCAAGAACAGATCGCCTTCAGCACGCAGTGTCACGCTGCAAAGCAGCATTTCATCAACGTTCGCATCTTTTACCTGTGCGGCGATATCCCGACCGGTTAAAAGGCCGGTAACCGTAACGGTATCACCGAAAAAGTGATTGGTGATGGGCTGCACCGTAACGTCTGCTCCGGGCGGTCCATACTGCGCGATCCAGCGGCGCATGTATGGGGCAATGCTGCGTCCGCAAGGAATCAGTACACGGCGGTGCTGTGCTTGAATGCCTGCGGGAGCCGCATCATGAGCAGCAATAAAAGCGGTCAAGAATTGCCTCATCAGACCGACACCGTTCTCGATCTGGGGAAAACCCTCGTAGTAATCCTCCTCCGGTATATCTTTGCCGGCAATGCACAGCATCTCATCCGAAGGGAAAACAAACTTACTTCCACTCAGAGCCATAAAACGCTTCTGCCATTTTTCACATATGGCAAGGACTTCGTTGGCTTCGTCTTTGGTATACGGACGCAGGGGGTAAAGGTGCTCCCGAAATTTGGTAAGTCCGACCGGAACCAATGCGGCACTTTGCGCAGCAGGGTACAGGGTAAAGAGCGTTTGCAGCGTATCCTCCAGCACTGCGCCATCGTTGATTCCGGGGCAAAGCACGATCTGACAATGAAATTTGATGCCGTGTTCTTTAAATTTCTGAAGTCTGGGAAGCAGTTTCGCCGCATCCGGATTGCGCATCATTTTTACACGCACATCCGGATCGGTGGCATGAACGGAGATAAACAGCGGGCTGGCCTTTCGGCGCAGTATGCGTTCAAATTCCTGATCGTCTACATTGGTCAACGTGATAAAGTTGCCCATCATCAGGGACATGCGCCAGTCATCATCCTTGACATACAGCGTTTTACGGCAGGCAGGAGGCATTTGATCGATAAAGCAAAACAGGCATTTGTTTTTGCACACACGGGGATTGCAGGCCATGCTCTCACCAAAACCAAGCCCGAGAGGTACCCCCGTGGGCTTTACCATCTCCAAATGCTGCCAATCACGTCCGTCAGCCTTGCGGATGTGCAGGATCAGATGCCGTTTTCCGGAGAGCGCTTCATAGTCAATCTGGTCTGTGATTTCTTCTCCGTTAATTGACAAAAGGACATCGCCCTCCCGCAAACCATGACGGAAAGCCGGACTCCCGGGTTCTACATGCGTAATCAAATGCTCCAAGGTACAAATCCTCCATTCTGCTATATTATCGTATAATCGGCTTCGATTGTCAAGAAAGAGGATACATAGCAAAATGGGCAAAATGAGCTTTGACTTGTCAGCGTATTACTTTACCGTCGATTGAAATCACCGTTACACGGAACGGCAGATCTTTGCCGCTGCGTTCCAATGCCTTGCGTGCCGCAAATTCCAAACCGCCACAGCACGGCACCTCCATACGCAGGACGGTGATACTGTGAATATTGTTTCCGGCGATAATTTCAGTCAATTTTTCGGCATAATCCGCATCATCCAGCTTAGGACAGCCAATCAGCGTTATTTTCCCATGCATAAAGTCCCGATGAATGGCAGCATATGCAAATGCTGTGCAGTCGGCAGCAATCAGCAGATCTGCCCCCGAAAAATAAGCGGCGCTGGTCGGAGCCAGGCGAAGCTGGCAAGGCCATTGACGCAGCTGAGATGTGCCCACCGCACCGTCGGCAGGCTCGCGCGTGTTAAACTGGCGGATTTTTTTGCCGGGACATCCCTCTTCGGATGCGGCAGGCGCCTCCTTCTTTTGCTGGTTTGCTTTTGCCGCTGCTTCATCGAAAGCTGCTGCCTCACGCTCCACAAATGTGATGGCATTGGTAGGGCAGGCGGGCAGGCAGTTGCCCAAACCATCGCAATAATCCTCACGAAGCAGGCGTGCTTTGCCGTCTACCATGCCAATGGCACCTTCCTGACAGGCATTTGCGCACAGACCGCAGCCAATGCACTTTTCCTCGTCAATGTGTATAATCTTTCTAATCATTTTCCGTTCCCTCTTTCTTTTGATTTTCCTTACGCAGAATAAATGAAAATTCGCTTCCGTGCCCAACCTCGCTGTGAGCCACAATCTTTGCACCCAAGCGGTCCATAATTTCACGTGCGATTGCCAAGCCCAATCCGCTTCCTGATGCACGATGACTTTTATCTCCCTGGCGGAATCGGTCAAAGCAGTGGTTACATGTTTCTGCATCCATGCCGATACCGGTGTCACGTACATAAAAGCGCAGTCCGTAGCCCATATTTTCAAGCCCTAATGTAATTTGGCCGCCTTGCGGAGTAAACTTCATTGCATTATCCAGCAGAATCGTAAACACTTGCTGCAAACGATCCTCGTTGGTGATGATGGGAGTGACTTCGTCCTCCTGAATGGATAGCTGCATGGAAATCCCCTTGCTTTCCGCCAAACGTTTGGTGCGGTCATACAGTTCGTAGAGGGTCTCGATGGGATCAACAGACTCGGTTTCAAATGCCGCCGGGTTAGACTGAAGGGAAGAAAGCTCAAGCAGGTCGTTTACCAATCTGGAAAGACGCCGGATTTCGCTGACAATCATATTGTCATACCGATTGCGTTCTGCCTCGTCGCTAACCAGCCCGTCCCGCAGTGCTTCGGCGATACCGCGCATGGAGGCAAGCGGTGTTCGAAGCTCGTGGGATATATTGGCAACATAGTCTCTGCGCGTGCGATCCAGCCTTTCCGCCTCGGTAATATCCAAAATCATGGCGATGGCTCCCTGCCGTTGATTCTGACGAACAGGCAGCGAAGTGAAACGAATCAGCAGGGTTTTCTCTCCCAATTGCAGTTTCTTGGGCTCCGGCGTTTGCACTGCTGCCCGCTTCAGCATTTCCGTTACTTCACGGTAGGCAGCGGAGTTTTCACCGCCAAGCAGAAGACGAGCGGCACGATTTTCATGAAGTTTATCGCCTGCGCTGTCGATGGCCATTACACCTTCATGCAGGCTTTCCAATACCAGCGACAGCGTGTCACGCTCGTAGCCGATTTCGCCCAATACGGAGCTGAGACGCAGCGACATGTGGTTAAATGCTTGCGCGATCGGCTTCAAATCGCGGGGGAGAGGCTGATCAATGTGAACCAGCTCGCCCTCACTGATTTTAAGCGCCGCATTCACCAGGATATCGGCAGGCTTGCTCATTACGTGTGACAGATACATCGAAACAGCCAGCAAGAGGATGGCCAACGGCATAAAATAACGCAGCAGCAAACCGCGGAAAACTGTAAGCGCGCTGGTATAAGCAGACAGTGATTTTCCCGCTATCACGGCACCGCTTGATGTGAGCTGTCCCATCAGCAGCAAAGAGCCTTTTTCGGTATCCGAGACCAACGCCTGCGGAGCATCGCTTACCGTTAATGATTGCACAAGCTTTCCTGCCGAAATCCTTGTGAGAACATCTTCTGCGATATCTGTAAAACACAGCGTACTGCCGTTTGCATCACACAGAAGAAGGAAAACTTCCGCAGGGTTTACCGAAGGGTTGACCGCATCGCGCAGCTCTTCCGATGAAATAATCCCGCTATTGTATTCCGAAAGCAGCTGCTGGCCGATTTTCACGCATTGGATGACTTCCTGACGCGACAGCCCGGCGTAGGAGTTGCTTACCAGCCGATTTGAAAGCAAATACAGACCAACGGTAATCAGGAGCATGCATATCGACAGCCAGACCATCAACGGCTGGACATAGGCACGAAATCTACGCATTGTTTGCCTCAAGCTTGTAACCGATGCCGTAAACAGAGCGAACGGTCAGCGTGCTGGATCCCGGGAGCTTCTTGCGGATTCGTTTAATGGAGGTGTCAACAACTCGGCTGTCCCCGTCGAAATCGAAGCCCCATATCGAGTCCAGCAGCTGCTCTCGCGTAAACACCTGATTCAAATGCGCAGCCATTAAGTGGAGTATTTCAACTTCCTTGGGGGAGAATACGAGCTTCTCATTATCGACGCACACTTCGTAGCGGCTCAGGTTAATGTGCGTGTTGCCGATCTGCAGCTCGCTTTTTTCCTGTGCGGTTTCCAGACTGTTAATGCGGCGGAAAATGACCCGGATGCGGGAAACAATCTCTCGCGGGCTGAAAGGCTTTACGATGTAGTCATCTGCTCCCAGTGCGAAGCCGAGAAGACGATCTGCTTCTTCGCCTTTCGCAGTCAGAAGAATAATCGGCGTCATGCTGACCGCACGTATGTCGGCACATATCTCCGTTCCGCTTCGTCCAGGCATCATGATATCCAGAATTATCAGATCGGGACGCATCCGCTGAAATGCCTCCATGACATCCGTGCCCCGGAAAACAGAGTAGACCTCGTAGTCTTCACGCTGCAAATACAGCCGCAGCGAGTCGTGAATTGCTACCTCGTCATCGGCGATTAAAATCAGTTTTCTCTTACCCACGGCCGTCATCTCCTTCGGCAGGATATCTTTGCAGTCCCGCTGTATAGTGACAGAGACAAAAATGAGCAAAGACTCATACCTACCCTGGTAATCAGTATAACAGCCTTCGATGAAGCTGTCAAATAAAACGGCAATCATGTTATAGGCTTCGCTTGGGAAAAGTATATAGAAAGCGGCAGCGTATTGAATGTTTTTCGCGCATTTTTGCGAAGCTGTCAATAAATAATGCTTGACAGCGGTACTGTTCGCGCATATAATATCACTGTCAATGCTTTTTGCTTGACGGAGGATGCAATGGGAGACGCTGTTCTGCGCAAGGTGGATGTCGACTGGCTGCTGAGCATTTACGGCGCATTGCTTACCGATAAGCAGCGTGCCATGGCAGTCCTTTATTATGATGAAGACCTTTCCTTGGCTGAGATTGCTCAGCAGGAAAATGTCAGCCGACAGTGCGTTCATGAAACGCTTCAGCGTGTTGAGCGCCAGCTGCGGACTTGGGAAGAAAAGCTTTGCGTCCGTGAACGCCTGAATCAGGTAGAGGGTGAATTGAACTTGGCAATTGATGCCCTGCCTCAAAAGGGGGCAGATCAGGCGTACATCCACATGAAAAAGGCGCTTCGCCTTTTAAATGACGAGGAGGAAACCAATGGCCTTTGAGGGTCTTTCGGATAAGCTGCAGGCGGCTTTTAAAAAGCTGACAGGCAAAGGCAAGCTGAATGAGCAGAACATCAAGGATGCGATGCGGGAAGTTCGGATGGCTCTGCTGGAGGCCGACGTCAACTATGTTGTCGTAAAGGATTTTATCAAGCGGGTTTCCGAGCGCTGCATCGGCACGGAAATTTTGTCCTCCCTGAATGCCGGCCAGCAGGTAATCAAAATCGTAAACGAAGAACTGACTGAGCTGATGGGCGGCAGCAATGCGAAGCTTACGTGGTCGTCTTCCGTTCCTACGATATACATGCTTTGCGGATTACAGGGCGCCGGCAAAACCACCATGTGCGGCAAGCTGGCCAACTATCTTGCAAAGGAAGGCAAAAAGCCGCTGCTCGCCGCATGCGATATTTACCGTCCCGCCGCCATAAAACAGCTGCAGGTGGTAGGCGAGCAGGTGAACGTCCCCGTATTTGAAAAAGGGACGCAGGATCCGGTAAAAACCGTCAAGGAAGCAGTTGAGTATGCGCGCTATTACGGCCGGGATGTTCTGATCATCGATACGGCAGGCCGCCTGCATGTGGATGAAGCGCTGATGAATGAACTGTCCCGCATTAAAGAGGCTGTTCATCCGCAGGAAATCCTGCTGGTTGTCGACTCAATGACCGGTCAGGATGCGGTCAATGTGGCAAAGGCCTTTAATGATCAGCTGGACATCAACGGCGTAATCCTCACGAAACTGGACAGCGATACACGCGGCGGTGCTGCACTGTCTGTTCGCGCCGTTACGGGCAAGCCCATTAAGTTCTCCGGTACCGGCGAGAAAATGGGAGATATCGAGCCATTCCATCCGGAACGCATGGCATCCCGCATCTTGGGCATGGGCGATATGCTGACTCTGATCGAGAAAGCTACCGAGTCCATGGATCAGGAGAAAACGGACAAGCTTGGAAAAAAGCTGCAGAAAAATGCTGCTGACCTGAATCTTGAAGATTTTCTGGAGCAGATGCAGCAAATGAAAAAGATGGGGCCGCTGTCTAACATTCTGGGCATGCTGCCGGGCATCGGAAGCAAGCTCAAGGATGTGGAGATCGATGAAAATGCGCTGAAGAAGCCTGAGGCTATCGTTCGAAGCATGACCCCGCAGGAACGCCGCCATCCCGATATTCTGAACGCAAGCCGCCGCAAGCGCATTGCCGCGGGTGCCGGCGTTACGGTGCAGGATGTCAATGCCTTGATGCGCCAGTTTGAACAAATGCGCCAGATGGTCAAACAGATGATGGGCAACAAGAAAGGCGCAATGCGCAGAATGGCTTCCGGCATGAACAAGCCGCCGTTCCGCTGATATGCAGGTTATCATTTTCATATGATTACCATATAAACATCAACTTTTAGGAGGACAAACCAATGGTTAAGATTCGTCTGAAGAGAATGGGCATGAAGAAGCATCCCTTCTACCGTATCGTTGTTGCCGACGAGCGCTCTCCGCGTGACGGCCGTTTCATCGAGGAAATCGGCTATTATGATCCCATGCAGCATCCTGCTGTTATCAATGTAGATAACGAGAAGGCCGCTGATTGGATGAAGAAGGGTGCTCAGCCTACTGATACGGTTCGCATTCTGCTGAAGAAGAGCGGCGCGATTGAGGGCTGATTGCTTGCGTTGTCATAGCGCAGAAAGGAAGCCTTCATGAAAGAACTGATCCTCTTTCTGGCTAAATCCTTGGTCGAAAATCCCGATGCTGTCCAGGTAACCGAAACTGAAGGGCCTGATTCCATTATTCTGGAGCTCAATGTTGCGCCGGAAGATATGGGTAAGGTAATCGGCAAGCAGGGGCGCATTGCAAAGGCAATCCGCTCTATCCTCAAGGCAGCTACGTCCAAGGACAGTAAGCCCGTATTTCTTGAAATCCAGTAAAACAGAAGGCGCGTTTCAGCGCCTTTTTTCGTAGGAGGAAACGCATGTTCAGCGAATATCTGTCCATCGGGGAAGTATTAAAACCGCAGGGAGTTCGCGGTCAGGTGAAAGTACGGCCCGATACCAACGATCCATGCCGCTTTGCCGAGCTGGAACAGGTATATGTTTCCCAAGGCGAAGGCTATGTCCCCTGGACCATCTCGGATGCCTCCGTACGTGACGGCTATGTCTACTGCACGCTGAACCATGCATCAACCCGCGATGATGCGGAACATCAGCGCGGCACTGTGCTGTATGTTGACCGCTCGCATGCCGTCCCACTTGCCGAAAACGAGTATTATATCAGCGATCTCATCGGCTGCATGGTGCAGGATCGCCAGGGAAAAAAGCTCGGAACACTGGTTGATGTTCTGCAGCCCGGCGCAAATGATGTATATGAAATCAAAACGTCCAAAGGCACAATGTACGTGGCTGCCTTGCCCTTTGTTGTCAGCAATGTAGACATTATGGCAGGCATTATAACTTTGGATGAGGCACGATTGCCGGAGGTGGCCGTATTTGAAGATTGAAATACTGACCATTTTCCCGGAAATATTTGATTCATTCTTGAATACAAGCATCATCGGACGTGCCCGTGAAGCAGGGCTTATGAATATCCATGCCACAGACATCCGCCCTTATTCCAACAACAAGCATAAAAACACGGATGATTATCCGTTCGGCGGCGGCGCCGGCATGCTGATGCTGGCACAGCCTATTGCGGATGCCATGAAGGACGTCACTCGCTATCCGTTCCAAGGCAAGCGAATCTACTTGGGACCGCGCGGCATACCGCTGACACAGGCACTTGCGCAAGAGCTATCGCATGAAGAGCAGCTGGTTCTTTTGTGCGGACATTATGAGGGCGTGGATCAGCGCGTGCTTGACTCCTATATCGATATGGAAATATCCGTGGGCGATTATGTGCTGACCGGCGGAGAGACGGCGGCAATGGTGCTGATTGACTGTGTATCACGCCTGGTGCCCGGCGTGCTGGGCAGCGAAGAAAGTGCGGGCGATGAAAGTTTTTCCAATGACGGACTGCTGGAATACCCGCAATATACGCGGCCGCGCGTTTTTGAAGGAATGGAGGTCCCTGATGTGCTGCTGAACGGCGATCATAAAAAAATCAGCAAATGGCGTCGGGAGCAATCCCTCTTGGCTACGGCGCGCATGCGCCCGGATTTGCTGGATAAAGCAAACATTACCCCGGCCGAACGCCTCTGGATCGATGAACAGCTGAAAATACAATAATAAGCCGTTTTAACGTTTGTGCATGCAGCAGGTATTGCAAACGGAAGAGGGGGATAAGATGCCTTCGGAAGATGCTTATTCAATACGTGCCTTGAATACCGGCGATGTGGAGCAGTATAACGCATTGCTCCGCTATGCATTCCAAATAACGGAGCAGGAATTATCCGAATGCGGCTGGCAAAACGACGAAATTAAGCAGTCTAAATTTCCTGTTTTGGAACGCGCGGATGTCTTGGGCTGCTTTGACGGTAATGACCTTGTTTCACAGATTGCAGTCTATCCGCTGAAAATGAACATTTACAGCGTTGTGTATCCCGTCGGTTTTGTAACCAGCGTATGCACCTATCCGGAATACTCCGGGCGCGGCATCATGAAGCAGCTGATGCACCGCAGCCTGGAGCATATGCGTCAGCGTCAGCAGCCGGTAGCGCTTTTATTTCCCTATTCGATTCCGCTTTACCGCAAAATGGGCTGGGAGATTATATCCAACAAAATCAGCTACACGGTCAAGGATCGTCAGATTCCATCACAGATTCAAACTCCCGGCCGGGTGCATCGTGTCAACTGGGACAATGAAGACTTTCGCAATTTGCATGCACAGTTTGCCGCTGCAACGCATGGTTGTCTGTTTCGCAACGCTTTGGCATGGGAAGAATATTGGCGTTGGGATGAGGATGATACAACAGTTGCCATTTATTATGATATAAACGGCAAGCCATGCGGATATATGGTATACCTGATCAAAGAAGACATCATGTATATCAAGGAGATGATTTATCTTAACCGTGAAGCACAGCAGGGACTGTGGGAGTATATTCATGCACACGATTCTATGATTGATGAGGTGCGCGGCAGCTCTTATCACAGTGATCCGATTGCGTTTGAATTGGATGACGGCGATATCCGCGAAACCATCCGCCCGTATATTATGGGGCGTATCGTGGATGCAGAGCAATTCTTTCCGAAGTACCGCTGCGATCCGACCGCGGAAAACGTCACCATGGCGTTTGAAATCGAGGATCAATTTTTGCCGTGGAATAACAAAACCATTACCGTGCTATTCCACCATGGCGAATGCGTGCTGACCGGCTCGGCTGCAAAGCACCACATCAAGCTGTCCATCGCTTCTCTTACTGCCTTGATGCTCGGATATAAAACAGCAGCCAAGCTGCAGCGCTTGGGGCGTATTTCGGGCGACGACCACACGGTGCGTCTCCTTGACGATGTACTGCTGCATGAAGTTCCCTATATTTCGGATTATATTTAACATGCATTGCCGCGTATTTTCTTGATACAGCAAGCTTTTTGCATACGCAGAGAGATGACTTCAAAAAGCAAATAATATTCGCCCGTTTGCAGGAAAAACGCAAATTGCGGCGAATTATTTACGTGTGACGGAAAGGAGGGCAAGTGATGCCGGGAAGATTTCCCACCGCATGGATGGATGAGTTCTATTCTCGTGTGGATATTGTGCAGGTGGTGTCGGCCTATGTACCGCTTAAAAAGAACGGATCCCGTTATTGGGGGCTGTGTCCTTTCCATCACGAAAAAACGCCTTCCTTCTCCGTAAACGGCGAGCAAAATCTGTACTACTGCTTCGGTTGCAAGGCCGGCGGTAATGTGGTGCAGTTTGTTCAGGAAATGGAGCATCTTACTTACCGCGAAGCGGTTGAATCCTTGGCTAAGCAGATACATATGCCGATTCCGGAAACGCAAGAAGATCCGGACTACGAGCGGCGCCGCAGCCAGCGGGAACGGTTGCTTAATGCGAACAGGGAGGCGGCACACTGGTATCATGAACAGCTTTGGCAGCCGCAGAACCGGCATATTCTGGAGTATCTGCATAAGCGGGGGCTGGATGACGGAACAATCCGCAAGTTCGGCTTGGGAGCCGCTCCCGAAGAATGGGATGCATTGACCCGTGCCTTGGAGCAAAAGGGGTACACACAGGAAGAACTTCGCTTAGCGGGCCTGACCATCGTGAAATCGGAATCGCGGTTTGACATGTTTCGGAACCGTGCGATCTTCCCCATCATCGATGCGCAAGGGCAGGTTCTGGGATTCGGCGGCAGGGCCATGGGAGATGCGCAGCCAAAGTACTTAAACACCTCCGATACCCCTGTTTTCAACAAACGCAAGGGCGTGTATGCAGCCAATCTTCTAAGAAAGCAGCGTGATTTAAAACGCATTATCCTGGTTGAAGGCTACATGGATGTTGTTGCGTTGGTGCAGCATGGCGTAAACGGAGTGGTCGCAACGCTTGGAACGGCCCTGACGAATGAGCAGGCACGCTTGCTGAAACGTTATGCGCCTGAAATATGGGTATCCTATGACGGAGACAGCGCTGGCCAGCATGCCATCATGCGTGCATTGGAGATATTCGAGCAAGAGGATATCCGTGCACGGGTACTTTTCTTTCCGGACGATCTTGATCCGGACGAGTTTATCCGTCAGCGCGGCCTTGATGCGTTTCAGCATCTTCGTCCTCTCAAAGCTGCGGAGTATAGGATGCAGCGCGCGCAGGCCGAGTTTGACTTGAGCGATAACGATCAGCGCATTGAGTACGCCAAGCGTTGTGCAGAAATTCTTTCAAAAGTCCGCGAACCCATAGAATTGGAGAATTATCTGCAAACGCTGGAGGTTCAAACAGGGTTTTCGAAAGAAGTTCTTCGTCAGCAGATGGGGCTAAGCCTTAAGGAAAGCACAGAGAACGGCGTATCTAAACCGAAGTCAAGGAAGTACAGCGGCGATTCTTCGGAAGTTTCCATGCCTGAGAAAACACTCATCGCTTTGCTGGCCAAAGGAATGGTTCCCAAGGAAACCATTCGCGACACGGATTTTGACGACCCGTTGCTTCAGCCACTGGCGCGTCGGTTGCTGTCGGGAACAACTCCCGCGGCAATCCTTGCCGAATGCGAGACTGATACCCAGCGAACAGTTTACAGCGAAGCATTTGCATTGAATGCCGAGATTACGCAGGAGAATGCTGACAGCGTAGCGGAAGATTGTCTGCGTACAATCCGTCAGGCACGGGTTCAGCGCCAGATTGATGACATCCGCGCGCAGCTTGATACCTGCGGCGGCGATGAAAAGGCTGCTAAACTAAAGGAACTTATTGCATTGTCCAACGAACTGGCGCGCCTGAAGCGCGCGGCACATTGAAAGGAGCGGCAACATTGAGCACTCAGCCCGAAAAGAAAGAAAACAAGCTCAATGAACTGTATGAGCAGGGCAAGGCGAAGGGCACGATGACGTATGATGAAATCGTCAGCAAGCTCTCCACCACGGATATTGATCCGGATCAGTTTGATACGGTGCTGGAAACCTTGGAGGCAATGGGGGTTGAGGTCATTCGTGATGCCGCCAATGCCGAAAGCCAGCAAACACCGGAGCCTGCTCCGGAGGTTGAAGACATTGATCTATCCATGCCCGAGGGGATCAGTATCGATGACCCTGTGCGTATGTACCTCAAAGAGATCGGTAAAGTGCCGCTTCTCAATGCAGACGAAGAAATCAATATAGCAATTCGCATGGAAAAGGGCGAAGAAGCGAAACAAAAGCTTGAAGGCGGTGTTGGTGACGATGGCAATCCGCTTACCGATGAAGAAAAAAAGACGCTTCAGGCTGCCATCGATGACGGAACAAAGGCAAAGCAGCTGCTGGCGGAGGCGAATTTACGTCTTGTTGTTTCCATCGCTAAGCGCTATGTCGGGCGCGGCATGCTCTTCCTGGATCTGATTCAGGAAGGAAACCTCGGCCTGATCAAGGCAGTAGAAAAATTTGATTATCGAAAAGGCTACAAATTTTCAACCTACGCGACATGGTGGATTCGGCAGGCCATCACCCGCGCTATTGCCGATCAGGCACGTACAATCCGCATTCCCGTGCATATGGTTGAAACCATCAATAAACTGATTCGCGTATCCCGTCAGCTTCTGCAGGAATACGGCCGTGAACCTACGCCGGAAGAGATTGCAAAGGCTATGGGAATAAGTGAGGCAAAGGTACGCGAAATTATTAAGATTGCCCAGGAGCCGGTTTCCCTTGAAACGCCGATCGGCGAGGAAGAGGACAGCCATTTGGGCGATTTCATCCCGGACGATGATGCGCCCGCTCCCGCTGAAGCCGCATCGCATGCACTGATGCGCGAGCAGCTTTGGGATGTACTTAACACATTGACACCCCGTGAAGAGAAGGTTTTGCGTTTGCGCTTCGGCTTGGATGACGGCAATCAGCGTACATTGGAAGAAGTTGGCCGGGAATTTAAGGTAACGCGTGAACGTATCCGCCAGATTGAGGCTAAAGCGCTGCGCAAACTGCGTCATCCCAGCCGCAGTAAAAAACTGAAGGATTATCTGGAATAAGCTGTGCGGTATCCTAAACTGGATGATCGGCTGCAAGCTGCTGCCGATCTTTTTCCGAATTGCCGATACGGTGCCGATATCGGGGCAGATCACGGAAGATTGTCCTGCTATCTGCTTTACAGCGGCAAATGCGATCGAATGCTTGTCAGCGATATCAGTGCCGAATCGCTTTCAAAGGCGCAGGCCCTCTTAACCCTGCACGATCTGGCTGATCGGGCAGATTTCTGCACTGCGGATGGCTTGGACGCCCTGAAAGGGCACGCAGATATATCCTGCACCGCCATATGCGGCATGGGCGGCCGTCTCATATCGCGCATTTTGCTGGACGGAAAAGACACATTAAACGGCACTTCTCTGGTGCTTTCCGCACATACCGATGTTCCGCTTGTTCGGCAAACGCTTGCGCAGATCGGTTATACCATTACGGCGGAACGTATCGTTCGCGCAAAGCGCCGCTTTTATGTATTGATGCGCGCGAAACCAGGTCCAATCGGTTATGATGAGCGGGAGCTCTATCTCGGTCCTTTGCTGATGCGCGATGAGCAGCCGCTTTGGAAGGCATATCTGAAATGGCGCGAAGGCGTTGTAGCCTGCGAAGCCGGGCATGATCAGCAGCTTGCGTGGATTAGGGAGGAGCTTGCAAAATGAGCATTGCAACCGTTCGCGATGTATACGATTGGCTGAACCAGATTGCTCCTTTTGATACAGCAGAAAGCTACGATAACGCAGGACTTTTGCTGGGCAGTATGTCGGCGCCTGCGGAACGTATTCTTGTAGCGCTGGATGCCGTTCCACAAGTGATTGAGGAAGCCATTTCACATCGGGTACAATTGATCGTTACCCACCATCCATTGATGTTTCATGCTGTCAAAAATCTGCTGGATGATGATTACGAAAGCCGCGTTATTCGCACGCTGATCAGCCATAATATCAGCCTTATTGCTGCTCATACCAATCTTGACCAATCACCGGTCTACAGCGGCAGTGCGGTCATGGCAGAAAAGCTGCATCTGCAAAATGTTCGCCAGGATGGTTTCATCTTTACAGGTGACATTCCCGACGGAGAGATAAGTGCGAATGATTTGCGCCGACGGATTTCCGATACAGAAGATGAATATATCTATCTGTACGGCGATGCAAGAAGAAAAATTCGAACCCTTGCGATTTGCGGCGGAGCATTTGATGAAGGCTACAGCCAAGCAATGAGACTTGGCGCCCAGGCGTACCTGACAGGTGAAGTTCGCCATCACAATGCTCTTGCGGCCATCGGAAACGGAATTGTTTTGTTTGGCGGCGGACATTTCGGTACGGAAGCGCTCCTTGTTCCTAAGCTGGCCGGGGCTTTACAAAATGCGATGAATGCGCTAAAATACAAAGTTGTTGTTTACCCATCCGCTTTTCGTCCTTATGGCGGCAGAGCGGATATTGAAGGAGGTACCACATGAGTCAACTGGAACTGCTATGGGATTATCAACAGGCTGATGTAGCGGCCGAACGCCAGGAGAATGCCATTAAGCGTTCACCTACACGTCAGCGTCTGCTAAAATATCAGGAGTATCTGCGGGAGCAGAAAGCGGCAAATGCACGCTTGGAAGATGAAGTGCATGCCATGGGGGATCGCATGGATGCCCTCAAGGATGCGATTGCACATTCCGAAGCACAGCTGACTGCTTTGCGTGAACGCTTCGAAGCAGAGCATCCCGAAGACAGTGACGGGTACCAAAGCTTTATTCAGGAAACGCAGAAACTGCTTCAAAACGTATCCGGATATGAGCAGGAGATTCGCCGCATCCGCAAGGATGCAGCCGACCGTGACAGCCAGCAGCGCGATATCGTGCAGCGTGCCGCAAAGGTTCGCAATGATTACGATCATCTGAAGGCAGAATATGATGTTGAGCACAAGGAGGAACTGAAAAAGCTTGAGGAACTGCGGGCTGCAGTTGCCGAAAAGTCAAAGGGCATTGAGCCTGCTTATCTGGAAAAATACAAAGCGATTAAGCAGCACAGTATGCCGCCCCTTGCCCAGCTCAGCGGCGACCAATGCGGCGGATGCCGCATGTCGCTTCCCTCCGCCGTCGTCCGTTCCGTTCGCGGCGGTACACCGGTAGAATGCGAAAGCTGCGGCAGGCTTTTGATCCAGCTTTAAAACTTCTCTGATCGATGTAATTGAGGCAGATGAATAGTCGCGTGCCGCAAGGCATGAGGAAAGTCCGAGCACCGCAGAGCAGGATGCCAGTTAACGGCTGGTGGAGGCGACTCCAAGGCAAGTGCAACAGAGATATACCGCCGGCAGCGATGCCGGCAAGGGTGGAAAGGTGCGGTAAGAGCGTACCGGCGGCCTGGCAACTCGTCCGTCATGTAAACCCCATCCGGTGCAAGATTGATGAAGGCAATGGGTGGCTCGCCCGTCTTCGAAATCGCTGGAGCGGTCCGGCGACGGATCGCGTAGATAGATGACTATTCACGACAGAACTCGGCTTACAGTCTGCGCTCATTTGCATAGGGGCTGCTCTGAAAAGGGCAGCCCCATTTTTGCGTTATTTTCGCCGGTATCACAAAAAGCAAGGACAACTGCAGCGGAATATTCCGTCGCGGCTGCCCTTTGCGATTGACCGATATGTGCAGGCAAGCTGTCAATTGAAGGTTACGTACTGATCCTTCGCCTTTTCGGCGGGTTCGGCACTTACCTGCATCAAAGCTACCATCTCGTGATCCTGAGCCTTGTTGTATACCGTTTGCGCTTTAGCAGTGAGAGTATACCACTGTGTTTTGGAGGGTTTCAAATCGCCGCGGCACAAAAACCCTAAGCAGGTGATATCATTGGCACAGCAGGTCATGGCCAAACGACCGAAACGGAAGAATCCCTTGGGAACGCCGGGCTCGGAAAACACCTGCCCCTTAAAGCGTACCGTTTTGTCATCGTAACGATTGGGATGATCCAACGCATCCAGATAGAAAGTGCCGTAGTTATCTTCGCTGATGTCGATCACATCTGCCTTCATATCATAGGGCAAATCTTCATCTGATACACCGTCATCCGAATGGCCGTCATTGTATTCAAACAGGATGGTCGTGGTGCTGTTCATAGCGCGCAGCTGACGCCGCCATGCGCTGACATTCATATCGTTTTCGCAGCGATTGAACAAAATCAGGTCAGCGTTCTGCATAGGATCGGTCATCAGCTGACGCATGTTGTTCATATAGGAATCGAAGGTCGTCGCATCCACCATGTCAATCACCTGTACCAGTTCCCACTTGGGGGGCAGCTGCATGGTGTTGAGTTTTGCAAAGGTAAATATGCTGTTGTACTCTATGATAACGCGCTCGGGCTTGTACTGCTTGTTCAGGTCAACGAACAGCGAAGGAACCATCTCTTCCACGCTGTCTACCATGTGCAGCATAACCTTCTCCTTAGCAAGCTTTTCCGCGTCATATTCTTCAACACCGTCTTCGCAGACGACCAGCAGCGTTTTCTGCCCGCGGGAGAAGCTTTCATCGTCGATCATGTTGTGAATCAGCGTTGTTTTGCCGCTGTCCAGAAAACCGGCAACAATATAAATGGGAATGATCTGATTGACAGGCATGAGAAAAATGCTCCTTTACACGCCGAAGAGTTTACGAAGCGCCTTTTCATCAATGTGAGTGCCGATTACGCACAGACGGCCGGTATAATCGGCGCTGCCATAGCGGATATCGGCTTCGCCCGGCACATAGTCAAAGTGCAGCCAGCGGCCATCATCGGCCTGCACAATGCCCTTGGCGCGCAGGATGGCTCCATAATCCTCTTCATCAGAAAGCTTGGACAATGCAGCGCGAAGACCGTCTTCAGTGAAGCGTTTAGCAGTTTCTACGCCGATATTTTCAAAGATTTCATCTGCGTCATGGCCATGATGATGGTGGTGATGATGCTCGTGATCGTGGCCGCAGCCGCAATGATCATGATCGTGATCTTCGTGTTCATGTTCATCGTGGTCATGGTCTTCGTCATGATCATGGTGATGATGATGCTCGTGCTCATCGTCATCATCATCGTCATCCTCGTCATGATGATGACCGCAGCAGCAGTGGCCGTCTTCATCATGATGGTGATGATGTTCGTGTTCATGCTCGTCTTCATCATCGTCCTCAACGTCTTCCATCGTCAGCAGAGCAACGGGATGCTCAATGGTATCCAAAATGGTCTCGGCGCTCAGATCGCCCCAGGGGGTAGTAATAATGCGGGCGGCAGGATTCTGCTCAGCCACCAGCTGACGGCTCTTCTCCACACGCTCGGGATCCTGCAGCTGCGTACGGCTGAAAATGATCGTTTCCGCGCTCTTGATCTGATCCAGGAAGAATTCACCGAAATTCTTCATATAGGTGCGGCAGCGGTTGGCATCCACTACGGTAGCGCAGCCGGTAATTTCAATTTCGGGATGCTGTTCACGGGCTTCTTCTACAGCACGGCGGATATCACTCAGCTTGCCAACGCCCGTAGGCTCCACCAGCAGGCGGTCGGGATGATAGGTGTTGATCAAATCGTCAATGGCCTTTTGGAAATCGCCTGCCAGCGTGCAGCAGATGCAGCCGCTGTTCAGCTCGGTCACGGTGATGCCGGCGTCCTTCATGAAGCCGCCGTCCACGCCCACTTCGCCGTATTCATTTTCAAGCAGAATTACCTTTTCGCCCTTCATCGCGCCTGCAATCAGCTTTTTAATCAGCGTTGTTTTGCCTGCGCCCAGAAACCCTGAAATGATGTTAACCTTAACCATATTGATTGCTCCTTTTTACTCTTGGTTATTGGCATATATGATATCCTGTACCGCACCTTCGCCCTCAATATAAGGGTTCAATGCGAAAGGGGTATCGCTTTGAAGAATGTCCATCACTCGCTGCGCCCGGTCGCCCGTTACGGGAATGGGCTGATAGTTATTGATGCTGTCATCGCCCGTCTCGTAATAGGGATGGATGGTGAACTGCGTGGAATACAGTTCGTTTTGACCAAATTGCAGGGTAACGGACATCAGCGCGGTGGGGATCTGCTTGGCCGTTTTGCTGTCTGACTGCGGGGCCTGATTGCCGCCAAACACAAAATTGCCCAGACTGTAGAAGATCAGACGGTTCTTGTATACCTCAATGCCCTGCAGCACATGCGGATGCGTGCCCACCACCAGATCCGCACCGCTATCAATGGCGTGATGAGCAAAGTCGGTCTGCTCATCATTGTGGATTTCCGCATACTCCTCGCCATGATGCAGACAGACAATCACAAAGTCTGCACCCTCTTCTGATTTCAGACGCTGAATTTCCGTTTCAATCCACCGGTAGTACTGCTTCATGTAGTACCTGCGGAAGGAGAGGACAGCAAACTTCACCCTGTTGCGCTCAAAGGTAAAACTCTCGGTATTGTACGCCCACTGAATGCCTGCCTTCGTCAGCACATTCTGTGTGTCCTTTAAGCCATCCTTTCCGTAGTCCATCGCATGATTGTTGCTCAGGCTTACGCCGTCCACCCCGCTTGACGTCAGGATTTCAACAAAATCCGACGGTCCGCGGAAGTTGGTGTAAAGGTCGGTGTTTAGGTCGCTCTTTCTGTCCGTCAGTACGCATTCCAAGTTGATTAGGGTGTAATCGTCCTGCCGGAAATAACCTGCGGCATACCGAAACGGATAGCTGTAATCATTGCCCAGCGCACGAATCATGCCAACCAAGGAGGTCTTCTCGCTTTGCAGCGGTTCATCCGAGCCGATAATGCAGTCCCCGACCAGCGTGATGCGGACGGATGCAAGCTGCTGATTTTCTTCCGCAAGACCAGCCGGCAGCAGCAAAAGCACCATCATCATGATCAGCAAAATCTGCAGTCTGCGCATCGAAAACCTCCGTTGATTCAATGGCTTTCGGTTTCCCCAAAGCCATGCTGTATTTTACCACCATTTGTCAAGTTTATCAACATGGATAGGGTGCATATTCACTATCTGCGCAGATAAATCTCAGCCTTTTTGTTCGGGGTGAAAAAGAAACTTGCACGATTGCACCGAATAGGGCAACGCAGGAGCCGATATTGTAAAGGATTTTTGCGCAAGGCAAGTATTTCCACTATACGCACAGGCGCAATCTGTGTTATAATAGACTCCGCATCCGTCAGTATTGGATGCGGATAAGGAATGTTTGCGATGCGGGATTCTTTGGTGCTGGCTTCCGGCTCACCCAGACGGCGTGAGCTGCTGTCGCTGATGAGGATTGATTATCAGCTTTGTCCTGTCAATGTGGATGAACACATGGACGGCAAGCCGAACGAGGTTGTAATGGCTCTTTCCCGCCGCAAGGCATTGGCAGCCGCACAGCTGCAGCCCGGGCGCACGGTGCTTGGTGCCGATACCCTGGTTGCTTGTCAAGGGCAAACGCTTGGCAAGCCTGCCGATCGGCAGGATGCACTTCGGATGCTGATGCTGCTTTCCGATAACGAAAATATTGTCTATACCGGCGTTACCGTAATAGACGGAAAAACAGGGCGCATCGACACGCGCTGTGATGAAACGCGGGTGTGCTTTGTGCACATCACGCCGGATGCCGCAAATAGGTATATCGACAGTGGCGAGCCGATGGACAAGGCCGGGGCATACGGCGTTCAGGGGATGGGCGGAATGTTTGTTTCTTCCGTTTCGGGTAGCCCTTCCAATGTGATTGGGCTTCCGATGCACCTGGTGTGCCAAATGCTGATGGATATCGGCTGGGAACTTTAATGAATTTTTAAGGATGTGCAGACATGGCAATTATCGCCCCTGATATCGGAATTGATCTGGGTACTTCGAATACACAGGTTTATGTGAAGCACAAGGGCGTTGTGCTTAATGAGCCCACGCTGATGGTGGTTACCGGCGGGCAGAAGAAAAGCGTGAAGGCGTTCGGCGAGGACGCTCGATTGATGCTTGGACGCACAACCGGGGAATATCAATCGGTACGTCCGCTTGAAGATGGCGTGATCAAAGATTATGACATGACCGAGTACATGCTGGAGTTCTTTATCCGCAAGGCAATCGGCATGTCGCGTTTGGTGCGCCCACGCGGGCTGATTACAATACCCAGCCGTGTAACACCCATTGAGCGCCGTGCCGTGCGGGAGGCGGCTGAAAGTGCAGGCATCCGCAAGGGCGCACTGCACCTGATTGAAAAGCCATTTGCGGCGGCGCTTGGCTCCGGACTTCCCGTTTTTGAGCCGCGCGGCAGCATGGTAGTGGATATTGGCGGCGGTACAACAGAGGTAGCGGTTATCTCTCTGGGCGGAATTGTCATTTCCCGCTCGGTGCGAGTAGGCGGCATCGGCATGGATGCTGCGATTATCAATTTTATCAAGCGTGAGTTTAACATGCTCATCGGTGATCGAACCGCAGAAGATGTAAAGTTTGACCTTGGTGCTGCCCTGCCGATGACCGATGTCCGCCGCGCCTTTGTACGCGGACGGGATCTTGTTACCAATCTGCCGCAGACAGCCGAAATCACCTCCAGCATGGTTTATGACGCATTGCGGGGCCCCTGTCAGAAGATCCTGTCTGCCATTCAATATGTACTGGAACGTACGCCGCCCGAACTTGCCGGGGATGTAATGCGCAGCGGCATCCATCTGACCGGCGGCGGTGCGTTGCTGTGCGGCATGGATCGCTTTATTGCAACCGAACTGGATATGCCTGTACTGCTGGCCAAGGAACCGCAGGACTGCGCGGCGCTTGGAATCGGACAGCTTGCCGAGGATATGGATCTGCTGCAGCGGATGTGTGCCAGCGCACCTCAACGCGATGACGGAGAAGATACTGCGTCTGCGCCTCAGTAAGCACTCCCGGAGGAAAACAAATGCCCCTTAAATTATCACGCAAAAAGAAAACCGTTGATGCACCGGCGAAGGATGCTGAACGTGCTGCAGCGGATACGGCCGCGCATGGCAGCGAAAAAAAGAAGGATAAATCCGCAATAAAGCATCGTGCGCGCAACGCCCTCTTTGCCGTTATTGTTATTCTGCTTCTCGGCGTAATCGGGTGCATGGTGGCATCCGAGCTTTTGCCGGAATATACTTTTCTGGATATCCCGCGCCGTGTTGTTGCCAACGTGATGAAGCCCATTGAGGAAGCCTTTTCTTCCGGAACCGGCTGGTTTTTTGACTATGTCAAACGCCTGAAACTGCGCAGCAATATCGAATACGAATATGAAAAGCTCTACGATGAATATGATGAGCTGCTCAGCCAGGTTATGCGCCTGAACGAGCTTGAAAATGAGCTGAACGAATATCAGGATCTGATGGACGAAATGCAGACGCACTCGCAGTTTGACGGTGTGCCTGCGCGCGTCATTGCGAGTGACAGCACAAACTACTTTTCCACTTTTACAATTAACGTAGGCACAAATCAGGGCGTCGAAGACTATATGGCCGTTGTAAAGTCCGGCGGTCTGGTTGGCTATACCTACGACGTCACCGAAACAACAGCCAAGGTTCAGTCCATAATCAGCAGCGATACCAGTATCTCCGCCTTGATTGAATCCACACGCTACCAAGGCACCGTGAAGGGTACGCTCGGTACAAACGGTGAGGCCATGTGCCGTATGTACTATCTGAGCGAAAGCCACCTTCCGCGCCAGGGGGATACGGTGGTTACCTCAGGTGTCGGCATGGAATTCCCCAAGGGTATTCCGATCGGCACCGTTCGCGAAAGCACCCGCGGCATGGAAGAGGGAAAATCCTACGTTGTCATTGAGCCGATCGTGGACTTTGAACGTATTGAATATGTAATTGTCTATCGCTATACGCCTTCTTATGCGGAAGAAGCGGAGGAACGCGACAGCAGCGATGGACTGGTTACCTCTACGCTGCCCACGGCACGTCCTGTTCCTACGTTTACATTGGATGGTGTCGGTGATTTCAACGTTGCAGATACCCCAACACCTGCGCCGGAAGACAGTATAACGGAAACGCCTGATCCCAGCGAGGTTTCACCTGACGGCAGCACTGCACAGCCTACTGCGACACTGACTCCGCGCCCAACAGGAAACCTTTCTTACCAAGATATACCTGGCACCGCTACGCCGATTCCGACGTCCTCGCCGACACCTACACCTTCGCCGACACCTACTTTCTCCCTCAGCGATATGACGCAGGAGGAAGATTAATATGCGCAAGGTGCTTAAAGCTCTTTTCCTGACGGTATTGGCATACCTGTTTCAGGTTTGCGCCATGAACCAGCTGAAAATCGGCGGCGTAACGGCAAACCTGATGGCAGTCAACATTGCAATTTTAACCGTTTCACTTGGCAGAAAGTACGCCTTTGGCGCATCCTGCATCACCGGCATGCTGGTTGAAGTGATGACCTCCACGGTCGGCGGCCTGTATGCCATCATCTACCCGGCAGTCAGTATGCTGTTTGCCTATTTCTTTTCGGATATGAGCGATGAGAAGCGTGAAATACGCCGCAATCGCGAAAAAAGCACGCGCGATGTAAATCCTCATATTCGCATTCCGCTCAACGCCATGTGCATCGCCGCAGGCATTGAGGCTATTCTGCTTACCTATCTTACGCTTTCAGGGGCAGAGTTGTCTGTCCGCCTGATTGCCCGTGCGCTGTTGTCCGTCGTATATACCGGTGCACTGGCCGTTGTATTGATGCTGCCCGTGCGCGCATTCCTGCGCATGTACGGCGGGCGCGTAAAACGCGCCATGGTTGAAGGAGAACAGGAATAAAAATCATGAAAAAGAAACAAACTTTTCGTATTCTGCTGGCTCTGCTGGTAATTTTCGGTGCATTTGCCTATCTGGTTTACGGGCTTGCGCAGCTGCAGCTTGTGAACGGCGAAACTTATTCCGAATCTGCCGGCAGAAAGAGCATCAAAACCATCCGCACAACCGGAAAGCGCGGCATGATTACGGATGCCGATTCCGTTATTCTAGCGATGACGGAGGATGTTTACAACGTAACTTTTTATCGCGATGCTTCCAAGACAACCAAGGCGGATTATCTGAATTACACGAAATCCATTATTGAGGCCATTAAAATTATTGAAAAGTACGGTGGAGAGCTGTGCGTAGATTTCGTCATCGGGCGCGATGAAAACGGCATGTGGCAGTATCAATTCGGTGAGGGGATTTCCGAATCTGCCTGGGAAACCCGCAGTCAGCAGTGGCGCAGCAACCATTATATCACCGAAACAAAGTATGACGATCCGGAGGTTGCCTACAATCTGCTCTACAGCCGCTACCAGTTTGATAAACTGGATGAAGTACCCAATGAAGAGATGGTACTTAAGGTAATGGCGGTTTACAACGAAATGCAGATGAACCTGTATAACTCTCTGCCAGTTGCCATTGCAGAGGATGTCAGTTATGCAACCGTATCCGAAATTGAGGGCCGCAGCATGATGCTGGATGGTTTTGCCATCGAAATCGGTTCAAAACGTGTCTATCCGCGCGGTTCACTTGCTTCTCAAATTATCGGATATGTCGGCCCCATTTCCTCTTATGAAACTTATTATAACGAACTGGAAGCGCAGGGCTACAAGCTGACCGATACCATCGGCAAGGACGGCATTGAGTACAGCATGGAAAGCTGGCTGACGGAAAACATTTCCTCCCGTTCCGGTACCCGCGTGATGGAAAAGGACAGTAACGGCAAGCTGACCCGTGAGATTTCGTCTACCGAGCCCCAGGATGGCAATACGGTCAAGCTGACGATTATAGCCAGCTATCAGCAGGCAGCAGAGCGTGCCATTGAGGACAATGTGCGCAGCACCCGCGCCGATCAGGAATCCAAGATGGCAGATGACAGCTGGCTGGAAACAAACAAAGAGAAACTTGAAGAGCGTGACTGGGATGCTTATCCGCTCCAATTGGCCGATACGGGCGTGCTGATTGTGCTGGACGTAAATAACGGCAATGTACTTGCCATGGCGCAGTATCCTACTTATGATCTGAACGCGCTGATTGCAGGCGGCGAAGAAGCTGCTACAATCCTGACGGATGAGCGCAATGTCATGATGAACTACTCGATTCAGCAGCGTGCCGAGCCGGGCTCCACGTTCAAGATGGTTACCGCACTTGCGGCTTTGGTAAATGAAAAGATTACGCCGATTACGACCATCAGCGATGAAGGGCCGTATATGCAGTACACCAATAACGAAAGTGAAGCTCCGACTTGCTGGGCCAGCAAGGCAGTTCGGCAAAGCAAGCATCAGAACCAGACCATTATTCAAGGTCTCTCCAACTCTTGCAACTATTTCTTCTATGAACTCGGGCATCGCCTGTACGGCGACAGCGGCAGCACACTATTATATCAATATTCTGTCGCAATGGGGCTTACCAGCAAAACCGGCATTGATCTTCCCGGTGAAAAGCGCGGAATCGTTGGCAACCAAACCATGCTTTACGATTCAACCGTTTCTCTGGACGAGCAGCGCACATGGCAGCCCATGCTGGTTGCGGCCAAAATAAAGCAGCATCTGCAAAACGTAGGCGCAAAATACGGCATTTCTTATGATGATGAGCGCTTAAACAAGTGTGTAAAGCGCTTGATGGATATGGCTGTCTCCACCGGCCAGGATCAATGGGTTAGCTCTATTCAGCCGATTCTGATGGATGAATTGAACATGACCCGCGATATTGTTATTCTAAGCGCAACTGTCAGTGATATCTACATTTACTTGAATGATATCAAATGGGGCGGCAGCATGGAAATACAGACGGCCATCGGGCAGGGCATTACAATGGTAACGCCCATTGCAATGGCGCGCTACATTGCCGCTTTGGCAAATGGCGGTATCGTGTGGAATGTTAATATTATTGACTCCATCATATCGCCGGAAGGAGAGGTCATATCCAAGCGTTCTGCCAGCCGATTCAATACGCTTGAAGGTGTTGCGGAATATCTTCCATACATCAAGAAAGGCATGGAAGGCGTAGTTGATGACTCCGGTACTGCCGCAAAACAATTCTCGGGCTGGAAATACAAGAGTGAAATTTGGGCGAAAACCGGTACTTCTCAGGTTACAATCGGTAAAATCAAGCTGGATTTGGAAAACAATGCGTGGTTCTGCGCGCTGACACCCTATGATCAGGCGGAAATTGCAATCGTCTGCTTCATCCCGAATGGCTATGCCGGCGGCCGAGCATCAACCGCCGTAAAGGAGTTCATCACTTGGTGGATGGATGAAAAGAGCAAGGATACCGGCGAAACAGCAGTTGTCGCGGGCAATGAATTGATGCCTTAACCAACCATCAGCAGAGGGAAATATGGGGAAAATAATCGTGCTTGCTGCCGGAAAAGGCGGCACAGGGAAAACAATGTTGACAGCAGCGCTGGGGGAAAGGCTTGCCGCATGCGGAAAGCAGGTATGTCTGGTGGATGCTTGTGTCGGTTTGCGAGGTCTTGATCTGTGCTTTGACTTGCAGGACAATGTCGTTTTTGACTGGTCGGATCTGGTGCATAATGATTGCCAGATGGAACAGGCTTTGCTTTACTGCATGGGGGAAGGGAATAAGTCACTCTCCCTCCTTCCTGCACCGCAAGATGTTCTGCCGGAGGAGATAGATATATCTCAGGTTTTCAAGTTGCTGACGCGTCTTCAAAAGCGCTTTGACTATGTGCTGCTTGATTCTCCAAGCGGCATCGGCAATTTAACGCGAAGCCTTTGTGCAGCAGCAGATGAAATTCTGCTGACAAGCACACCGGAGGATGCTGCAAAACGATGTACGGAGCGCATCTGCGCACTGCTTAGGGAAAATGAAAGCAATGCAAACATAAGCTTGGCTGTTATCAATCAAGAAGCAGCAGGCTTCAGAAGGTCTGCTGATCATTTTACATCTTCCGTGTCGGCCTGGGCTGCCTATCTTGATTTGCCGCTGCTTGCGTATGTTCCTTTTGATACTGCAATAGCAAGCATGGATGCGCGCAAAAAGGCAGCCATCAAAGGAAGAAAATCATCGCAGTGGTTGAATGCGGTTGACCAAATAGCCGATCGACTTTGCGGCAGCGATACGCCGCTTAAACAGGATCGCGTAAGGAGGAAACTGTGGCTTTCTCGCAAAAAAGGATGAAATTCCGTCAGGGAGCCGGCGGCGTAACATCTACGGAGGATCGCAGAACGCGAGCTCATATAGATATTCCTTTGATTATTGTCACGTATGCGCTGGCTCTCTTCGGCGTATACTGTATTGCAATTGCAACGTTCGACCCGGATAAAGGCACTGATCTCTCGGTTCTTAATTACATTCTCAACTCCAGTTCGGCATCATGGCAGGCAGTGTTTTGCCTTGTATCACCAATTATTCTTGGATTCATGCTCGCAATTCCCTATGAACTGCTTCGTATACAGGGACGTTTAGTCTACTACGGGATTATCGGCCTTTTAATCCTTGCATTGTTCTCTCAGGCGGTTTCGGGCGTAACGGCGTGGATTCCGATCGGCAAAGGACGTACGATTCAGCCGGCTGAATTTATCAAAATCGGTATTATTTTGATGGTAGCACGCAGCCTTTCCAATACGGACAAGCCGTTGGGAACAATTCGAAATGCTGTCTATAACATCAGCATTTTCCTGATTCCTGCCGGTTTAACGCTTCTGCAGGGTGAGCTTGGTTCCGTTCTGGTCATGTGCGTCATCTTCTATGTTATGCTATACTTTGCTGATACAGAACCATGGATTCTGATTACAATTCTCGTGCTTGCCATCGTGGCAGTCGGTGTTATACTGGGCTACATGATGGTCAGCGGCTCAGAAAGCTATCGTTTGAAGCGCATCCTGTCATTTATTGATCCTGAGGCCTATTACAATAGCTCAGGTTACCAAATTTTGAATTCAGAGCTAGCAATCGGTTCTGGCTGGAAAACCGGCATCGGTACTTTTGTAACAGGTTCACTCAGTCAGCTTGACTATGTGCCTGAAGATTGGACGGATTTTATCTTCTCTGCAGTTGGCGAAGCCTTTGGCTTTGTCGGCTGTATGGGGGTAATTTGCGCGTATCTCTTTCTGATGCTTCGGATGCTGTATTTGGCTCACTTTACCATGGATCGCTTCGGACGTTTGGTAATCGTAGGGGTAATGGCGATGTTCTTTGCGCATGTGATTGAGAACATCGGCATGACAATCGGTGTGCTACCGATTACGGGCATTCCGCTCCCGTTTATCAGCTACGGCGGTTCAAACTTTGTTACAAACATGGCCGGCATCGGTCTTGTTCTTAATGTGGTCAAAAATCGCTCCAGCGCAATGGCGATCAATACACCGCTGATGCTCCAAACCCGCCGGAAATCGTGGTGGCGGCGCGGAAAACACGCCAAGCAAAACAGCATTTAGGGCTTTTACATGGGTAGGGGTAGATATTCCAACTATTCGCAAAAGGCATCTTTTACGAATAGTTGGATTGCTTTTTCGTTTATCTGAGGATAAATGGTGTACATGAAAGCCGAAATCATAGCAAAAGAGCAGGACCATACCAAGTCCCGCTCTTTTTGAAATCTTAAATTGTTAGAGAATGTCAATCAAGCAAAGCAAACCAATGGGCTTAATCAAAGCGAATAAACCTGAACCTGCGGCAGCAGCTGTTCGAATACTTCTTTATCCAGCCCACCGGTATCCGGTGACAATGCACTCGCAGCAGAAACACCGATTGCAAACTTCATTGCATCTTTCGGGGACATATCATGCGCTGCTGCTGCGGCGAATGCTGCGGTCATCGAATCACCGCAGCCGACTGTGTTAACTGCCTGGATGTGCGGCGGAACACCGCGGATGATGCCTTCATCGCAAGCAGCTAAAGCACCTCTGCTGCCCATGGAAACCACCACATAGGATATCCCATTCTTGTGCAGCTGCAGCGCGGCCTGAGCGATTTCGTCTTCGCTTGATGCATCGCACCCGACAAGGCCTTTGATTTCATCTTCATTCGGCTTGATATAGTAAGGGTTGCTGCCTATAGCATTTGCCAGTGCAGCACCGCTGGCATCCAGCAGAACCCTACAGCCGGACTGCGAGGCACGTTTGATCAAATCAGCATATGTCTGGGAGCTCAGTCCTTTGGGAAGACTTCCTGATATCGTTAGCACGCGGCATTTTTCGAGGATGCTGTCAAAATCCTTCAGAAAAGAGGCATATTCTTCTTCATTTACGCACATGCCGGGCTCGAGATACTCGGTTTGCTTGCCGGTGGCCAGATCCAATATATTAATGCAGGATCTGCTTTCCCCCGCGGCTTGTGTAAACTGGTGAGCAATTCCTTCTTCATCTAAACGACGCATGATATAGCGGCCGGAATATCCGCCCACGATCCCGCCTGCCAGCACCGGTTCTCCCAATGCATGTAGGACGCGGGCAACATTCAGGCCCTTCCCTCCGGCAGAATACGTGCAGGATTGCACCCTATTAACCGCATAATTTCGATTCTCGGCAACCTCATAGCGGCGGTCTATGGAAACATTCAATGTGAATGCAGCAATCATAATGACTCCTCATTAACCAGCATAACGCGGCCCTTTACCTGTTCAGGATGCTCGTAGCACGCAAATGCTTCCGCACACTGAGACATGGCAAATTTCTTATAGATGATGCGGGGATCGCACTTAAGCCGTCCGGAATTCAGGTATTCTACGCACATTGTCCAAGCCGGGCCCGGGAATGGCGCAGTATAGCTCATCCAAGAACCTGTTACATGCAGCTCACGACGGTTAATCTGCTCCCATTCGGATGCGGAGAAGGTTATTTCACGGGTCGGAGTGCCGATAAAGCATACGCAAGCCTTGTTGGCAGTAATGGCAAATGCAGTCTTATAGCTGCCGGGAGCACCGGATACGCCGAACACGTAATCGAACCCGGCGCCACAAGTAAACTGCTTGGCGGCCTCTACGGCATCCGTGGTCATGGTATTAACGCCGTCATGGCCCGTGATTTCCTTTGCGAGTGCCAAACGATCATCGTCTACATCGAAGTAAACTACCTGCTTAGCACCCAGAAGCTCCGCCCACTGCGCAGTAAAAATACCGATTGTGCCTGCACCGACAACAGCGACACGTTTTCCCCCACGATAATCGCTTTGCAATATACCGTGCAGCGCTACACTGGCGGGCTCAATCAGAGCAGCATCCTCAAAGGAAGCATCATCAGCCAGCTTAACCACATTTTCAGCGGGAACAACCACATAATCAGCCATGCCGCCCTGAATACGGGAACCGATAAACGTATAATGCTTGCACAGAGAGAAATTGCCGCGTGCGCAGTCAGGACAATTATGGCACGGAATCAGTGAGGCACAAATTACGCGGTCTCCGCGCTTAAACCCCGTTACGCCTTCACCGGTTTCGGCAACCTCGCCGGAAAATTCATGTCCTAAAACAATGGGATAAAAATGCGCAGCTTTTCCGAGTACGCGCGGAACATCTGAGCCGCAAATGCCGCAGGCACGAATGTGAATCTTAATTGTGCCGGGCTGCGTTTCAGGTTCCGGATAATCATCATAGCGAATGTCATTTTGCGCGTAAAGAACTGCCGCCTTCATCATTTTAGTACCTTCCATGAGATCAGTCTCCACCTTTCATTAATGGCTCCAAGCACTGATACAGCCTTAGATACCTCTCAAATTGTTCATCATAAAGTGCCTTATATTCCCCTCTTGGATAATAGGGCGCTCTAAGCCTTACGTAGTGTGCACATGCCTGATCATAGCTCGAGAATTTGCCAACGCCAACGCCAGCCAGAATTGCGCATCCGACTGCAGTCGCATTTCCGTCCTCCACAGCTTGAATCGGATAGCCGGTAATATCGGCCTTGATTTGCATCCATATTTCGCTTTCGGCAGCGCCCCCGGCTGCACGCAAGGCGTTCATTGCTATGCCTGCCGTCTGAGCAGTCTCAATATTATGCCGAAGCGCAAAGGCAGCGCTTTCCATTACAGCACGTGCCAAATGAGCAGATGTTTTACTGTAATCAAGCCCAAAAAGCACGCCTTTTGCATTGGGATTCCAGATGGGTGAGCGTTCACCCGCCAGATACGGCAGGAAAAGAAGACCATCCGCCCCCGGAGAAACCGACTGAGCAAGTGCTCCGGCCTCCCAGGCTTTCAGCTTCTCATTGTCATGTGGGCTCAGGACATCACATAGCCAATTCAAAGCAGCGCCGCCGCCTACGGTTCCGCCCTGTACCAACCAATGATTCGGGACAACGTGCCGTCCGAGTATCAAGCCTTTCGCCGGCTGATAATGATCCGTGCATATGCTCATACCGCCGGCGCTTCCGCTTTGCTCGTGCACGGGACCCGGTTTGAATACACCCACGCCAAGTGCGCCGCATGCGGCATCCAAGCCGCCCGCGATTACCGGTGTTCCTTCATGCAGACCGCAGCTTTTTGCCGCAGCGCCTGTTACGGTACCGATAATCTGCGCGCAGGGACATGGCGGCATCAGCCAATCCAGATCAAAGTCCAGACGCTCAGCCATACCCTCATCATAGCAGCCGGTTTTCGTATTATAGAACGGCCAGCCGTATGCTTGGCATTCATCTTGGGAGAGCCGTCCCGTCAGGCGATATACGATATAGCCGTTGCTTGTAAGCACATGCTGCATATTTTTCCGCACACGCTCATTATGTTTCCTTAACCACATGAGCTTCGGAAGCGTATAATAAGCCTGCAGCGGATTCCCGCTGACTTCAAATACAGCCTCTTCGCCGACAAACTCGGCTATCTGTCGTGTTTCCTCGACAGCCCTTGTATCATACCATAGCGGAGCTTCGCAAAGCACATTGCCCTGTTTATCCAAGACAACAGGCGTCCAACTGATGCCGTCCACGCCGACACCGCAAATTTGCTCCGGTGCCACACGCGCTTCCTTCATCAGCACGGGAAGTCCGTCGCAAAGCGCATTCCACCAGTCATTCGGATGCTGTTCCGCCCAGCCTGCCTGCGGGAAGGTAGTTTTATAGGAAAGAGTCTTGCTTACGGCAGCCCCCTCCCCCACCGGCAGCAGCAGCAGCTTGATGCCGGATGAGCCTATATCAATAGCTAACAGATAGCAGCTCATATGAAAGGGATCAGGCCTTTCCTGCGGCACCGCAAACGGTCATCCATTTTTCAACCAAGGCCTGCACCTTGGCACGGCCAGCCTTGCCATATGCCTTTGGATCAAAAGGCTTCGACTCAAGGGCTTCGTTTACGCCCGATGTATAAGCCATGCGCAGTTCGGTTGCAAAGTTAACCTTGCAGATGCCTTCTTTGATGCAAGCTTTTACCTGCTCTTCCTGCAGACCGGAAGCACCATGCAGAACCAGCGGAATGCTTACAACCGCACGAATTTCCTTCAGCCGCTCAACATCCAAGCGCGGCGTTTCTTTGTACACACCATGTGCCGTACCGATGGCCACTGCAAGGGAAGAGATGCCTGTCCGCTCGGCAAATTCAACAGCTTTATCCGGCTCGGTATATTGGCAGCCGGCATCTTTCAGGGTATCCTCTTTGCCGCCTACTGTGCCAAGCTCCGCTTCAACCGGCACATTGGCCAAATTCGCCAATGCAACCACGCGCTTGGAAAGGGCAATATTATCTTCGAAATCGAGACGTGACCCATCGATCATCACGGAAGAGTACCCTGCCATCAGGCAACGCGCAGCAAGGTCATAAGAATCCCCATGATCCAAGTGCATTGCAATGGGAACATCGGCCTTGGCAGCCAGAGATTTAACGATTGCGCAGTAAGTCGCTGGATCGGCATATTTCAGCGTACCGGGGGTTGTCTGCAGGATGACAGGCGCACGCTGCGCCTGAGCAGCAGCAATAACAGCCTGTGCCATTTCCATATTTTCGATGTTAAATGCGCCAACAGCATAACCGCGCTTCTGCGCATCCAGCAGCATCTCACGAGTCGTAACAAGCGGCATAACAGTCACACTTCCTTTTTCATTACTTAATTCCGGAATAGGCAAACGCACGTACAATGCGCTTGTGGAATAAAGCATACACGATAACAATCGGAATTACAAGGATAACATTGCCCGCCATGATAATATGCCATGCAAAGTCACCCTCAACATCGCGCAGGGCGGCGATACCGATTGTCAGCGGATACACGGCACTTGTTGTAGACATAATAAATGGCCAGAAATAGTCGTTCCAAATGCCGATAAATGCAAGCATCATGATGGATACCAGCGTAGGTTTACCCATGGGCAGCATAATCTTTGTAAGCACCTGCGTCTCACTGGCATTATCCAGTCTGGCGGATTCCAACAGCTCATCTGGCACCTGCATGAATGCCTGACGGAGCAGGAAAATGCCAAAGCAGTTAGCACCATGCGGGATGATTTGCGGCCAAAGGGTTCTCAGCAGCTTCGCATTGGACATCATATGGAAGATGGAGATGAAGGTTACCTGAGAAGGCACCATGAACGCTACCATAACAAGGCCGAAAAAGAAGCCGCGCCCTTTGAAATTGTACTTTGCAAATGCATATGCGGCAGGTACCATAACAAGAGCCTGCAAAATCAGCGTGCCGAAAGATACCAGCACGGAGTTTTTCAGATATGTCAGATACGGGCCGGATTCCCAAACCGTCTTCAGGTTAACCCATTGAAATTTCTCGGGCCACAGGGAAGGCGGAAACTGAATGGTTTCATTATAGGTCTTAAAGCCGGTAATCACCATCCAATAAAACGGGAAGATGAAAATCACGATCAGCGCCAGCTTGAACACGGCACCGACGATAGAGGAAATGGTAATTTTTTTGTTCATTTTACTTTTCCTACCCCTTTCGACAAATGCCTTACTGATAATGAACCTTCTTGGACAACGCCCAGAAGTAAATCACCGTCATGATACCTACAATCAGCATCAGGAATACGCCTGCCGATGCGGCATAGCCGATTTTGTTCAGCTTGAACGCCTGCTTGTAAATGTAGAATACCAATACCTGTGTAGAGGAACCGGGACCGCCGCCCGTCATGATGCGGATGGTTTCAAATACCTTGAAGGAGCCAATGGTGGAATTGATCAGTAGCATGAACATCTGCGGAGAAATCATGGGCATCGTGATCTTGAAAAAGCGTGCGGAACGGCTTGCGTTATCCAGATCCGCTGCCTCATAGAGTTCTGTCGGCACGTTTTGAAGTGCCGCGTAAATCAGCATGGTGTTATAGCCGACCGCTTTCCAAAGTGCAACGATGATGACTGACATCAGCGCCGTATCGGAGGAGTCAATCCATTTCAGCGGCTGCAGCCCGAAAAACTGCAGCACGATGTTCAAAAGACCGTTATCCTTGTTCATAATCCATGTCCAAACCATGGCAACGGACAGCAAGGAAATAACGTGAGGCATGAACATAACCGTGCGGCAAAGGTTATTCAGGAATGTGTTCTTGGAGAGCCAAATTGCGAACAGGGTTGCAAGCGGCAAACCAATACCTACCAAGCAAACTGTATAGATGCAGGTGTTCTTGATTGCATCCCAGAACTCGCGCTTGCGGAAATTATACAGATAGTTTTGCCAGCCGACCCACGTTGCGGGCTGAATCATGTTCCATTTCTGGAAGGAACGGACAATCAAGTCAACAACGGGGTAAACAACAAACAGCGCCAAGAAGATCATCGCCGGCAGGATGAACACATAGGGACGCACTTTACTCCAAATGTTTTGCCAAGTGTTTTCCATTACAGCATTCACCTCACAGCTGTGCAATCATCGCGGCATAGCGGGAATCGTCTGCGCTGACCGCATTATGCTCTTCGTCAAAAATGTGGATATCTTTCTTATCAACGCTGATGTAAACATCGCTGTCCGTTTCGAAGCTGTCATCAAGGCTCTTCACCATGACGGATTGGTCGTCATAACGGATCTGATAAATGGTCTCGGATCCGAGCATTTCCTTGGTAACAATGCTTCCCTTGCGAACATAGAATGCATTATTCGCAGTCTGGCTCAACGTTACCTTTTCGGGACGGAATCCGTAGCAGGCTTCGCTGCCCGCAAAGCGAATTGTGTTCATCTGCGGGGAACCGATAAACTGCGCGGTAAAGAGGTTAACGGGATGGTTGTATATCTCACGGGGAGAAGCAATCTGCTGAATCTGCCCGTTGTTCATCAAAATTATCTTGGTTGCCAT
>CAVFPH010000008.1:0-2419 GCA_963624325.1 bacterium | reverse complement strand
GCCATGGACATGGCTTCCGTCTGGTCATGTGTTACATACACAAAGGTGGTCTGCAGCCGCTTATGAAGCTCAATCAGCTCCGTGCGCATTCCGACGCGCAGCTTGGCATCCAGGTTGGACAGCGGCTCATCCATCAGGAATACCTTGGGCTTTTTTACCATGGCACGTGCCAAAGCAATACGCTGGCGCTGACCGCCGGACAATGTATTGGGCTTGCGCTCAAGCAGGTCGGCAATGCCGACGATTTCGGAAATTTCTTTCACCAGGGAATCACGTTCGGCCTTGGGAACTTTATTGTTTTTCAGGCCGAACTCGATGTTTTCCCGAACCGTCATGGTCGGGTAAATGGCGTAGTTCTGGAATACCATTGCTACATCGCGTTTTGCGGGCGGGGTTTGGGAAATGTCTTTTCCGTCCAAATAGACCTTACCGGAGGTCTGAGGACCGATGCCGGCAATAATGCGCAAAAGGGTAGTCTTTCCGCAGCCGGAGGGGCCGATCATTACAGTAAACGAGCCATCCTCGATGTCCAGGTTCATATTATTCAGGATTGTTTTATCCCCAAATTTCTTAGTGATATTTTCAAATCTGATTTCCGCCACGATATCCTCCTGCGATAGACAGTACCAATGCCGTACTATACCCTATCTTTGTTTATTGCTTAAAAAGGGGGGAACAGGAGACCCCGAAGGATCTCCTGTTCGTTAAACTTGTAAGTGCTTTCGTGCAGCTTACTCGTAGGTTTCAACAACGCCTTCGGGGAAGATGGAATTCATGATATTGGCCAGTTCAGCCAGCTCGTCTTCCACGGAGATGTTATCCATTGCGAAGGCCTTCAGGGAGTCAACAACTTCCAGGTCGATTTCGGAGGTGTAGATGGATACGTAAGTCTCGTTTACGTACTCAAGCTGATCATAGGCAACCTTGCGGGCGGGTTCGGCTTCCCACTTAGCCTGCACTTCGGGATCCTGATCCAGACCGACATGGGTCAGAACATAACCGGTAGCGAAGGAATGATATACGTTGCTCTCAGCGCTGGTCATGAACTTGATGAATTCCCAAGCAGCAGCCTTTTCTTCGTCGCTCTTGTTGTTAGCCATCATCAGGTTGGCACCGCCGGTGTAAACACGATACTTTACAGAGCCGTCTTCGTTTTCATAGCCGGGCAGGAAGCATACTTCGAGGTCGAACTGGCAGTCACGCAGGGCGCCGGTCAGGGAGCCGGTGGAAGCGAAGGAGATGGGCAGATTGCCGGCTTTGAAGGTTTCCCACTGGCCGGAGGTAGAAAGGGAGGGAACCAGGTACCAGCCATTATCGATGGAGTTGCGCCACTGGGTGAGGGCAACGCGCCAGCCATCATTGATGTTCATGCAAGCGCCGGTGCCGGCCTTGTTGTAGTATTCGCCGTCAGCCATGGAGGTGATGTAGTAAGCAAAATAACCGCCGCCAACGTCATGAGAGTAAGCAGGCGCATCGTACTTCGCTTTATAAGCTTCGGCGATGGCATACAGCTCTTTCCAGGTCTTGGGAGCGGCGGCATCTTCGCCCATCACGTCACGGATCAGGTCCATGTTGCAGTACATGATCTGGGTGGAACGGGCGTACGGCAGGGACCATACATCACCGTTTGCATCGGTAGCAAATACCTGCATGCCGGGCAGGAACTGACCCATATCATATTCAGGATCGTTCGCAGCAGCATAAGCAGTCAGGTTTTCCATAACGCCGGACTGAACAGCATTCAGGGTCATGCAAGCGTCGATAATGCTGACAGCGGGGTTTTCGCCGGCAGAGTAGCTGACCAGATACTTGGACAGGGTGTCAGCATAGCCGCCGATGTACTGCTCATTCACATGAATTTTGCCTTCATGAGCGGTGTTGAACTGGCCAACCAGCTCGAGGATCGCCTCATAGTTGGCGCCGCTGCCCCAGGAGTGCCAGAAATCCAGCTCGATTGCGCCGTCATCTGCGTTCGCAATGGAAACGCAGCCCAGCGTGAGCATCAGAACCAGGACGAGAGATACGAGTTTCTTCATGTTTGTGTTCCTTCTTTCTTTTGATTTGGGGGACTTATTAACGAAAGCACAGGCAAAGAAGATAATCCGAAAAGCAAGGAGCAACGCTGAACCATTTTGAAGCACTTGTTCCCCTTCCCCCTGAAGAAAGAGCTGCAAGATGCTGTCAAAAATTTCTTCTTTTTCTCCGGATCAGTTCTTTTTCCGTGTCCCTTCCTAAATGATACAGATCCCGGCCTTTCACCCCGCCGCAGCCTTATTAAGACTGCAGCTATACAGTACACAAGGGATGTCAAAACGACAATCTGACAAATGTCAAATCCGGCTCGGCAGCATCTGATTTCTTTTTCCCTGTATTATCCGGTTTAATTTTTGAATCAGATGATTGCCATCCGTTAAAGCAC
>CAVFPH010000007.1:14630-39275 GCA_963624325.1 bacterium | reverse complement strand
GCGCGGCGTACACCTGAATCAGCCTGCGCCGAGTGGGCTTATGCGCGAACCACCATGCGCTCAATTTCTTAGCCAAGGCCGATACACTCCGTACAAATATTGATTGCCTTTACCAGCACATCCCGCATGCCGCCGTTCATGATGCCCAGCACAATCAGCACAATTGCCGCTGCCATCAGCACCATGCGGGCCGCGTTGACGGGATAATGCTTTGCGGCAGCAGCCGTCATGGGCTTTTTTTCGGCTTGTTTGGCCAGCTCGATCTCCCGCAGCACGCTTGCTTCCCGCAGCTGCGCATGCACCATCAGCGCCGCCACTGCCGCGACCATCCACGGAGTAATATGCAGCACCAGCTGCCCCATCACCGGCTCCAGATCGCGGGAGGCAAAGCTTGTCGGCAGCAGCAGATACCGCAGCACCGCGGCGGCGCACACAGCGCACACAGCCATGCAAAGGATCAGACAGTTCCGGCGTTTCGTTTCTTCCTTCCGCATGGCCTGCGTCTTTTCCGTGCGGGCAAGCACCACAGCCAGTCGGTTTTCTGCGGGAATTTGCAGCACCTTGTGCCCCACTCTGCCGCCCCCCGCAATCACAGCTGCTGCCAGCAAACCCAGGCACAGCCACACGGCCCATGCGATTTTTTCAAAGCGCTCCAATACAATTTGGGGGCTGTAGATATCGTTGATGCGCACACCCGTTTCCGTCAGGTTTTCGGCCGATGTGCCGACACGGTAGATATCCGCGCACTGCCAGATCAGCAATGCCGCCACCAGCACCGTTGCGCCCGCAACCAGCCACTGCAGCGCCCGCGAAGCTTTGCCCTGCCGCATATCGTCCATGGATACCCCTCCTGCCTGCCGACCGATGCCGCAAAACACCCGGTCAGCCCTCTCCGTCATTGATGGAATGCGCGTTAATTATATGATAGAAGGTTAGGGAAAAGCAACTGTTTTTTCTGCGATGGCAATATTGAAAAGGCAAATTTGTGTTTGCAAAAAATACCGCATGTGATATACTAAGAGTTGTCATCACGGCAAATGCAGATAATGGTCACGGGGGCTGCTATGAACGTTGTCGATCCGTATTGCAGGGCGCTTCTGTCTGAAGAACGACTGTCCTTTGGTGATCCGTTGCCTGATTGGGGCAAAGAGTCTTTTTTTCAGGATCTCGATGTCGAAATGCAGGAGTTTTCTGCCAAAGCAGGCTTTTCCGAAGCAGATATCTGCTCTGGAAAAGCCTTGTTGACCATTTGTAAAGATGTGCTTGTGTCCAGGCGGCTCTGGGGTGCAGGAAAGAAAAGCGATCTGCTTTCGAAGCACTATAATAAAGTTCTTGCGCTCATTGATGAGCAGTTAGAAGCGGAACAGCCAAGTACGGACATCATGTTTTCAATTCTTTCCGAGATGATGCTGATTGTCGGGAATATTGCTGAATGGAAGAAAGGAAAAAAGCATGGTGAGATTCCGTGCAACGCAATAACGCCAAATTATGAAACTGCCTGTCATTATATCAGCTGTGCATTCGGAGTTGAAAATCGCAAAAAATTTTCCGCTTCTATTTTTAACAAGCTTCATTGTCTCTTCCTCCCTGCCAAGAAAAAGCTAAGCAAGTGTTTCAAGAAGGTCAGAGGCATCTTATCACCAAAAATCAGAGTCATTCTGATTATTGTTTTTGCGATTATAGCAACCGTATTGTGCTTGCTTGCATATTGGGGAAAGTCTGATGTTACTACAAGTCAGGTGCGTCCCGAGCCTAAAAATATTTTCGATACTGTCAGCAACTGGTGGAATTATGATCTGTTGGGAAAAGCGCTTCCAGAAGTAACATCAAACGGTTTTGGGAAGCGTTTCTCGCCTTTTGCCACGGCATTGAGCATCGCCACCGGTACGGTTGCACTTATCTTGTCAATTTCATTTTTCAGCTTTCAACGTTTAAGAAGCAAATGTGACGCACTCATCGAAAGTTGTCAAACGAATGTAGATCGTCCTTGGTATAAGTTCAGGTATTTACACAGAGCACTACTCGCAACTGAAAAAAGGCTTAGCGAATTGGAGGAGTAATTATGGGGAACGTTAGTTTAGTTTTTTCCATCTCTAAAGATGCCGCAAAATTAATAAAAGCTGGAAAAGCGGTGCTCTCATCCGGTGGGGTAAGAGATTTACTCGGAAGAATGATAGAGCAAGCTGTTCCAGTCGCCACAAGCTCTCTATCATTAGCAAAAATTCATCCAGCATTAGCGTGTGTTAACTTAGCATCTTCGTTAGGGAACAATGTCCAATCTGCCTTTATTCAGGCAGGAGTTGATACAGCCAATAGAAAGTTGGATGATGTCCTTACCCAGCTTGGAAAGCTCTCAAATGCACTGGATGGTCTTCAAACTATTGAGGCACTTTCGTGGATTGGCACTTCCTTCAGCATCGCGAACTGCGCTATATCCGTTGTCGGCTTGCGCATGACAATGAAACGTTTGGATTCGATTGAAGCCAAAATAGATGAATTCCGTGAAGAATACGAGAAAGATCGCGCAGACGACAAAATCGAACATTTTCACACAATTGTCAGTAATCTGAAAGATCATCTGGGCATGCTGACGAAGCGCCGTGAAAACGAAAGCTATGCCGATTCGCTCAAGCATGATGAAACGCATATTGCGCAAACGATTAATGAGGCCATTTCATTCTTGGATTCTATAAAGAAGGATTTCATTACCGGCAAATTGGATGGAGAAATCGCCTGTACAATCATCTTTACGCTTTCTGCGCTGCTTGCTCAGGTAGTCAATGAGTTCTGCTGCCAATACTACTACGCACATCATGCCGTTCACACGCTCTATAAAGAGTGGGCATCCGCACTTGAAAGCATTGACAGCCCTGATTTCAGAAAAGCACTCAAATCTTTTTTTCAGATAAGCGAAGAATTCATCGGTATTTCTCCCGTGCAGAAGGCTGCCGCTTTCCATGTTGCAACTGAAAGTATGCATCAGGGAACAGAACGCCTTGCAGCATATTCCGCATTGATTCCCACGATTAATGAGCAGCAGTATTTTCATCTTGATGATACGTTAAACAAGCAGCTCTATCTCGAATTGCCCAATGTGCTGGAAGGCATAAAGGACAGCAGCAGTCTTGATTCCCGCATAACCGAAAATATTCTGGCAGGCAAATATATTGTCATGCCGGAAGGTGAAACGGTTATGATTCCTGTAGACTGACCTCTTTCTACATCAAACGCCCGATACAAGCAGGTATCCCCTGTCCGCATCGGGCGTTTTTTAGGTATTGCGTTTTTACTTCATGGCGGCCTTGGTATATCCGCTTAGCATCTGCTTTTGGAAGATGGCAAACATGACAAGCACAGGCAGGATGGAAACGAGCGCACCGGCCATGATTTCATGGTAGTTGCGGATAGACTCACCCGAGAAGGACTGCTTCAGGTGCATAAGGCCCAGGGTAAGCACTCGCACGTTTGCACTGTCGTTGGCGATGATGCTGGGCCAGAAGTACATATTCCAGCCGCTGATAAAGGACATCAGGATCATCGTAACCAGCGTAGGCTTGCACATGGGCACCAGGATGCGGAAGATCACGCCCAGCTTGCCCATGCCGTCCACACGCGCGGCATCCAGATAGCTTTCATCCACGCCCATGAAGGCCTGGCGCAGCATAAAGATGGTGTAGGGCGATACCGCACCGACGATGATCAGGCCGATGTAGGTATTCTTCATTCCGGCGCGCGCGATCATAACATAGAGCGGAACGAATGTGACCTGGATGGGAACCATCATGGCGCCCAGCACGAAGATGAACAAGGCGTGCTTGCCACGGTACTTGCCGCGGGCAAAGGAGTAGGCCGCCAGGATGCCCGTGCTCAGCTCCAGCAGCATGGTACCGGCAGTGACGATGGCGGTATTTAGCATATAGCGCAGGAAGGGCTCCTTTTGCATGACGGCGGCATAGTTGGAAAATTGCCAGCTGACGGGGAGCAGGGTTTGGGTGGCGCTGAGCACCTCATCCTCGGATTTCAGGGAGGTGGACAGCATCCAGAAAATGGGAAAGATGAAAACGAGGGTAATCAGCAGGCAGAAGATAAAGCGAACAATATTTTTTGCCCGTTTTACGGCGCGCACATGGGTGTTGAGCGCGACGCGGTCATTTACGGTTTGAACTGCCATAACTCAGCCTCCTTACGCGTCATAGTGTACGTTCTTGTTGGTAATGCGGATGGTAGAGGCTGTAACCACCAGCAGAATCACAAAGAACAGCAGGGCATTGACCGATGCACGGTCGATGCGGAAATCAACAAAGGCCAGACGATAGATATAGTAGACAAATACCTCGGTGGAGTTGTACGGTCCGCCGCTGGTCAGCACATCCACCGATTGGAAGACCTTCATGGAGGAGATGAACGTGGTAATCAAAAGGAAGAGCGTGGTGGGAGAAAGCAGCGGCAGGGTGATGTAGCGGAAGGTCTGGAAGCCATTGGCGCCGTCCAGTTCAGCCGCCTCGAAGTAGTCACGGGAGATGCCCAGCATGGCGGACAGATAGATCATCATGCCGTAGCCGACCCCGTGCCAGCCGGTAAGCACAAGGACGGAAACCATGGCCATTGTGCGATCCTGCAGCCAAGGGATGCCATCTATGCCCATTTTTTGCAGGGTCACGTTGATAATGCCGTAATCGGTATTAAGCATCCACAGGAAGATGATGCCGCAGGTGGACATAGCGATGTAGCGCGGCATAAAGATGATTGCGCGCATCGCGCTGTAGGGCTTTGTAAGCTTGTTAAACAGCAGAGCCAGCAGCATGCCGAGAATCAGCACGATACCGATATGGCAAACCGTGTAAGTCGCGGTAACCTTAAGGGTATTGAACAGGTAACGCTTGCCGACGGTGCTGGTAAAGAGCCAGTTCCAGTTTTTCCAGCCCACATAATCCCAGGTAGGCTTCAAAAGATTCCAGTTGGTAAAGCTGATTTGCACCAGCTTGCACAGCGGATAATAGGTAAGCACTGCCAGCAAAAGCACGGCAGGCAGGGCGCAGGCCATATCGGACCAGGAGTGATGCTCCTTGAGCAGCACCTCATGCCCGGCGATTTTTACAAGATTCGGATTTTTTCTTTTTTTCATAACTTACTCCGGCTTGAATAAAATGATGGCCCTGCCCTTTTGCAGGGGCAGGGCCACTGCTGCCTATAAAATCATCAATACTGATCGGCCAGGTATTCGTTCATTTCTTCGATCATCATTTCCCAGGCGGTGTCAACATCCAGCTGACGTTCCACCATGATCTGACCCATGTAGTTTTCAAAGATGTCGCCAACGCTGTCAAATGCGGCGCTCTGGGGCTTCTTTTCAAAGCTGCTCAGGTTTTCGATCACGGGCGGCATGGCGGGCATAGCCTCATAGAGGCGGGCCATATCTGCTTCGTTCTCAAGGCTGCTCAGGCGGGTGGGGAAATAAGAGGTGGCAATGCTGAAATCGATGGTGTACTTGCCGCTGGTGAACCAGTTGACAAACTGGAAGGCGGCGTTCTTGATCTGCTGATCGTTGTTGGCGGGAACGATGAAGGTGCCGCCGGCAACCAGCTGATTGTTCTTGCCGGTCTTCATGGTCGGAGGAACGGCCATGGCCACGGTGAATTCGGACTTGGACTGCATATTGTCGTAGTTGGCGGTGGTATAAAGCATGATGCCGGCAGTGTCGCCGCCCGTGAAGGCCGCGCGGCAGGTGGAAGCATCGTTGAACCAGCTGATCCAGCCTTTCTCGGTCCACTCACGCAGCTGCTTGGTCACGGCCAGCGCATCCTTGCTGTCCAGGCCGGTGACTTCCTCGCCATCCTCATTGGTGGTGATCATGTAAGCATTCAGGTTGCTGTAGATGGGATAGAAGTAGGCATTGTCCCAGTAAGGCAGAGAGATGGCTGGCTTGCCGGTAGCGTTGTATACGGTTTCAAGGTAGGCATCCATACCGTCCCAGTTTTCGGGGAAGGAAATGCCCAGCTGCTCCAGCAGATTGGCATTGTAGTATGCCACCTGACCGGACTGCATCACGGGGAAGGCCACCTGATGGCCATCCACCTGCATGGCATCCAGGAAGCCCTGGACGAAATCGCTCATGTCAACACCGTAATACTCAATATAAGGATCTAAATTTTCAATCACGCCGTTGTCGGCATAGGCCTTCAGGCGGGGTACGTTGATGAAAGCGCAGGCAGGCACATCGACGTTTGCCACGTTGGCGGCAGCCAGTGCTTCGTTGATTTTATTGTAGCCGGCATAATATACGGGCTCGATGGTGATCAGTGGATGTTCGGCCTGGAACTCTTCAATAATGCGGTTCAGCAGGGCAACGTCATCCTCGTCGTTGAGCGTATGCCAGAAAACAACCTTGGTGGGCTCGGTAACATCATAATTGATTTCATCGGCGGAGGCGATGCCGACCATGCCCATCAGCATGATTGCGGCAACCAGAAGGGAAAACAGTTTTTTCATTCGGATAAACTCCTTTGCTTTGTTATGGATGGCGAATATTCGCCTGATGTTGTTTATATTATACAGATGGGATATACATCTGTCAACTGTTTTTGTCCGATTTTGACAAATTTGATTTATAATTCGCATTGTCTGATGATTGAAAAAATATGTCATCAAAATATTTTGTTTCACATTTATTGGACGCAAAAAGTCCCGACTTTTTCGGTCGGGACTTGATCTTGTCCAAAGCGGGAATATTCCCTATATGAACGGTTCGTCCGGCAGGACGATCCGGAGGCTTTGTGCCCTGCGGCTGCCGCCGCGGCTGAGGATTACTCCTCTTCCTTGATGTAGTCGCGGATATCGCGAACCAGCTTCGGAATATCACTGTCTTCCATATCGCCGGTATCAAGCATCATGTTGTCGCGAGCAGAGTACAGAATGGCCAGCACGCCCAGCGCAGACTTGGGATCCACGCAGAATTTATCGGCCTTCAGGGTGATTTCAGCGGGGTAACGGCGAACGATGTTGCTGAAATGCTCCGCGTCCTTCATGCTGTTAATCGTCACATTGATAAGCATAGCTTTTCTCCTTTCCCAGACCGCCCTTGCGGCCTGCGCAGCACAACCTGCTGCATATACTATTATCGATATTTCAAGGGAAAAGTCAACTCATAAATCTTACAAAATGTTACATCCTTATTTTGAAAGTATCACACAAATAAAAGGGGATATATCCCATATATAAAGGTATATATGGTCAATTGCGTTTCCGCATTTGGCTATATATGTAAAATCTGGTATTACGTGGAGGAAGCCACATGGCCGCCCTGCAGCGCATAAAGCTCCTCCAGCAGCATCTGCTCCGCACGGCGCTGCATGGTACCGCTGCGCGCAATATACAAATCGCGGTATCGGCATGGCGTCCCCTGTACCGAGCGCAGCACCAGATGATACAGATCCGCCACATCCTGCGGCAGCGGGCTGCAGGGCATGCAGGCACCCGGCACGGCATGCAGGATGGCAACGGCGCTGTCGCGGCTGAACACGCTGATGCGGTTTACATCCTGGTTCGGGTGCTTCACTTCGCATTCGAAAAGCGCCAGGTTTTCCGCTGCGCCCGCATCCAATGTAACGTGTGGGAAAGGCAGCAGCATTTCGTGCGTAATATTCTCCGCATTCGCCAGCGGGTGATTGGGTGCCATTGCCAGCCGCAGATGGTATATTCCCAGCGGTATGCTGTTGAGTCCTTTGCTGCTCAGGATGCTTGCAAGCACCAGCTCTTCATCCGACCTGCAGCGCAGCACCCCGGCATCGCACATGCCGCTCTCGACGGCCTCGATTACCTCCAGCCGGTGCATTTCATGCAGGCTCAGGTTTGCGTGGCGTGTCTCGTTCTCCCCCATCACCTTGCTGCAAAACCTTGCAAAAGCAATGCTGATATACAGGGACGGCGTAGCGGCCAAATGGAAGCGTACGGGGCTGTTTGCGCCGGATTGATAAAGCGCTTCGACCTTTTCCACCTGTGTTAATATCACGCGGGCATGCCGAAGCAGGTCCTCCCCTTCAAGGGTCGGACGCATTCCCCGTCCGGTGCGCAGGAACAGCCGGACGCCCAAAGATGTTTCCAATTCACGAATAGCTCTGCTTAGACTCGGTTGGCTGATAAACAGGTTTTCCGCGGCCTGTGAGATGGATCCGGTCCGTGCCACCTCTACCGCGTAACGCAGGTATTGAATATTCATTCTCGGCACAATCCTTTTCTGGATAGAATCGATTCATCTGATAGGAACATTGCCATTTGCTGGCATCTGTAGGAATATTTTAGCAATTGTTTGCCTGTTTGTCAATAGTTTTGCCGACCGATTGACAAATTTGAAGCAGCAAAGCTATAATAAATCGACACGAATGAGGAGGCGGGAAACATGAAGCTGGGAATCAGTTCGTATTGTCTGGATCGTGAAATCGAGCAGGGGCGCATGACATTGGCCGGCGCAATTGATTGGGCTGCCGCGCAGGGGGCGCAGTGTATGGAGCTGGTGCCCTTTGCCTTCCGTTTTGATGACCCCGCAACGGGCAAAATCAACAGTCAGGCCATTTCCGCGGTCAAAAAGCAGGCCCGCGATGCGGGCATCGAGTTGTGCAATTATTCGGTTTTGGCCGATCTTTGCCGTGAGGGCGAAGCGCAGCGGGATGAGATAAACCGCCTGAAGCATGAAATCGACATTGCCGCGGAATTGGAACTGCCGCGCATGCGCCACGATGTCTGCGCTTTCCGCCGTCCGCAGGGGCAAAACACACCGCGTGATTTTGAACAGATGCTGCCGCGCATGGCAGAGGCCGCGCGGGAGCTGACGCAGTATGGCCGCAGCCGCGGGGTGCAGACGCTGATTGAAAACCATGGTTTCTTTGCCAACGGCAGTGATCGCGTGGTCCGCATTTTGGATCTGGTCAATGATGAAAACTACGGTCTGCTGCTGGATACGGGCAATGTAATCTGTGTGGATGAAGATCCCGCCATTGCCGCGCATACGCTGGCGCCGCTGTGCCGTATGGTGCATTTGAAGGATTTTTACATCCGCAGCCGCGATCCCGGCGACAGTACGCAGTTTGACTGCGCGGGCAGCTGGTTCCGCTCCCGCGGCGGGCGTTATCTGCGCGGCGCCATTCTGGCGCAGGGAGATCTGGATATTGACGAAACGCTTGCCGCCCTTAAACACAGCGGTTATGACGGACATATCGTCATAGAGTTTGAGGGCATGGAAGATGCCCGGTATGCAACCAGCGTCGGGCTTCACAATGCCCGTCGGATTTGGGATCAGGTATAACCGTATTTGAAAATTCCTTCTGTTGCAGTGCTTATCTGCGGCAGAAGGAATTCTGTTTTTTACAGGCAGCTAAGGTAACGTTCGCCGGTATCGGGCAGGATGACCACTGCTGTTTTTCCGTGCATGGCATCTTCCCGCATGACCTCCGCCGCCGCGCTGACCGCCGCGCCAGAAGAGATGCCGCAAAACACGCCCTCCGTTTCGGCAAGTAGGTGCATCATATCAAAGGCTGCATCGTTTTCAACCGTCTTAACACGGGTAATCAGGCTGCGGTCCAGTACGGAAGGCACAAAGTTTGCGCCGATGCCCTGTATCTTGTGCGCCCCCGCATACCCACAGGACAAAAGCGGAGAGGATGCGGGCTCTACCGCAATCAGCTGTACGCCCGGCTTGTGCTCCCGCAGATACCGGCCGATGCCCGTAAGGGTGCCGCCCGTGCCGACGCCCGCTATCAGCGCATCCACCTGCCCGTCCGTCTGCTCCCAGATTTCCGGTCCGGTGGTCAAGTAATGTGCATTGGCGTTTTCGGGGTTGTCAAATTGGGATGGAATAAAGGCGTTTTCGTTTTCGCGTGCCAGCTCTTCGGCCTTTTCCACCGCGCCGCGCATTCCCGCCGCGCCGCTTGTCAGCACTACCTCCGCCCCGTAAGCGCGCATCAGCTTCACGCGTTCAATACTGGCTGTTTCGGGCACGACAATGATGGCATGATAACCCCGTGCCGCGCACAGCATGCATAATCCAATGCCTGTGTTGCCGCTGGTGGGCTCGATAATCAATGCGCCCGGGCCGATTTTTCCCGTCTGCTCCGCCGCGCGAAGCATCTGCAGGGCAGCACGGTCCTTGATGCTGCCGCCCGGGTTAAAATACTCCAGCTTGGCAAGCAATCTTCCCTGCAGCCCCAGCTGCTTTTCAAGGCGTGCCAGATGCATCAGGGGTGTTTTGCCGATCAGCTGATCAATGCTTTCCGCAATGTTCATGGTTCTGCCTTTCCGCGCAGGAAATCAGCCCTGAGACAAATCGTTCAGGCTGACAAACGCGATAACCGTGTTGTAGCGGATGGCCGCAAAGCCGTCCTGCGTGTAGAACACATCTACCACCGTTCCCGCCTTCAGCGTAGCCACCTGTCCGTTGCGGGTGCTGGCATAGCCGTATACCTTGGCGTTGTTGGTGCTGACCGTGTACTGCGTGTAGGCGCCGTCCAGCAGGTAGGCCAGATCTTCCTCTATCCAGTAGCGGTTGCTGTCCATGGGCAGATAGCACACAGCATTGCGGAAGGATACGATGTAATAGTTGCCGGTTGTCGCGATCACGGTAAAGCGCTCATAGTTGCTTACCGTGCCAACGCGCTTATCGGTATTGTAGGGTGCGGCATAGGCGTAAATGCCGCTGGCGTTGCGCAAAACGATGTGGGTCGGGTTCTCCACCACGTAGTAGCTCATCACATAGCCGTAATCGTAGCCGCCGTTATCATTGGGCACTGCTACATAGAACCAGTTGCCCTCGGAGCTGAGAATATAGAACTCCTCCCCGTTTTTCAGCTTGCGGCTGTAGCCGGAAGAGCTGTTTGCCTGTTTGAACAGGCTGATCTGCATGGAGATGACCTCGCCCTTCCAGGAATCCGAAATCGTGCCGTCCGCACATGCAGAGAGGGAAACGCCAAACAACGTAATCAATACCAGGATCAAAGCCGTCAGTTTTTTCATAGGAATGACCTCCTTTTGTCTTCTCGCTTATTATAACGCGTCAGGCATGGTTTTTCATCCCGAATTTTAAACTTTTTTGCAGCCGCGTCCTGCCATTGACAAGGCTGCGACTTTCGGCTATCATTATATTATTCGAATGGTTCGTTCCGATCAGGCAACAGAAACGGAGGTACTGCTTATGTCCCTTAGAGAAATCTCTTTTCCCTCGGCCAACGGCCGCGATACCATCCGTGCGTGGGCTTATACCCCGCTGGGCAAGGCACGCGGCGTTATCCAGCTGATGCACGGTTACGGGGAGCATTCCCGCCGCTACCTGCATATGATTTCCGCCTTCAATCAGGCGGGCTTTGCCGTATATGCCGATGACCACATCGGCCACGGCAAAACCGGCTATGACAGCGGCACGCTGGGAGATCCGCATTCGGGCGGCTTCATGACCTACCTGAAAGATGAAAAAAGCCTGCATGATATCGCCGTGCACGATTTTCCCGATATCCCGTTCATGGTGTTCGGCCACAGCTGGGGCAGCATGCTGGCCCGCGGCTACGCGGCGCTGTACGGGCAAGATATCCATGCGCTGATGCTTTGCGGCGTATGCTCGCAGATTCACGGCTGCGAAGTGCTGTACCGGGATGAAAATTTCCGTGCGGAGTACGAGCGCGATCCCTATCAGAAGGGCGGCGCCTGGTTCGGCCGTGCGCTGGACGGCGCAAATGACCGCATTGAAAATCCGATCAACGGCTCTGCCTGGGTGGCCAGCGACCCGCGCGTGGTCATTGACCACGGTCAGGACATGTTCAATACCTTTGACACCACGCTGGAACTGGTGTGGGATTTTGTGCAGCTCTATCACTTTATCGAAAGCGACGAGTGGGCACACAATGTGCCAAGCAGCATTCCGGTTTACCTGATTGCGGGAGATCAAGATCCCTGCGGCAACTACGGCGAAGGGCTGTATCACTGCGCCAATCTGCTTGCCCGCAGCGGTCATAAAATCAGCGTGCATGCCTACTCCGGCTATCGGCACGAGATTCACAATGAACCCGATCTTCGGGACGAGGTAGAGGCCGGGCTGATTGCCTTTATCGAGAGCACCTTTAACAAGTAAGCACCGAATCGGTTTTTGCCGGGCGAACAGCAAAGGACGTGCTTATCCTTTCTGTTTTCGCCCGGCTTTTTTCTGATGCGGCGGGTGTGTTTGGAAAATCGGCTTTTGTTTTTGAAAGCGGTCTGTGATATAATAGCCCACGGTCTTCCACTTTTAAATTGATTGTGAGGATAATTCCGATATGAACAGCAAGGCCATGAACGAAATTCGCCGCCGCTTTACGGTGGACAATTCAAATCTTACCTGTATCCGCGGGTGCTATGTCAGCGAAAAGCGCGAAATCATCTCCATGTTTAAGCTTCCGCCCGTGTCGCTTCCGCCCGAAGAATGCGATCGTTATCTGTCTTTATTCAAAAAAGCACTGTCCGGCACGCCGGACAAAAATCTGGTGGAAATTCCTTTCGCCAATGAGTCCGTCGGTGTCAGCGACGAGCACAAGCTGCTGACCGCGCTGCGGGATACCGCCATCATGGATGACGATATGGCCGAAGTGTTTTTTCAGCGGGTGCTGTCCGGGCTTCCGCAGGAGGGCAGCTTTTTGATTCTGCTTGCGCATGATGCCTATGATGTCCCCTTCCGCAATCACAACGGCGAGCGCAACAATGACATGAGCGATGAAGTGTTCAAGTACATCGTCTGTGCCGTCTGCCCCGTCAAATTGTCCAAGGCAACGCTTTCCTACTGCGCCGAGGATAATCTGTTTCACCCCAGTGAGCCCGATTGGGTTGTCGGTGCGCCCGAACTCGGCTTTATGTTCCCCTGTTTTGAGGAGCGCGCAGCCAATATTTACAGTGCCCTGTGCTATACTCGCGACCCTGCCCTGAGCCATGAGGATTTTGTACACGCTGTTTTCGGCTCCGAGCCGCCCATGCCTGCCGAAGAGCAAAAGGAAATTTTTCAGGAAATTTTGCAGGATACCCTTGCCGAGGAGTGCAGTCTGGAAGTTGTGCAAACCATGCACGAGCAAATGCGCGACCGTATTGCCGAGCAGAAGGCCGAAAAGAATGCCGAGCCCCTTCGCGTATCCATGCCCGAGGTTCGTCAGGCTCTGGCCGCCTGCGGCGTGCCGGAAGAAAAAGCCGATGCATTTGAGGAACAGTATACGCAGCGCTTCGGTGCAGGCATGGATGTCAGCGCGGCAAATGTTGTGGATGTAAAACAGTTTGAGGTGCGCACCCCCAATGTTGTCATCAAGGTAGACCCCGCCCACAGCGATCTGGTGGAAACCCGCGTCATCAACGGCGCGCGCTACATTTTGATCCGTGCCGAAGAAGGCGTGGAGGTCAACGGCGTCAGCGTAGCCATCCAACCCTAACTTTCTTGCGCATTGCTCGTTATTTTGCGGCAAATTGCGCATAAAAAACTTGGTTCTGCGGTTTACAAACCGCGCTATTCATGCTAAAATGATAGGCGTGGTTTTCGGAACCGTACACTCGGTTTGCCGATACTCCAGCGGTTTTCTGTGTGCACGGCGATTCTAAACGGGGCGCCACCCCCAATGAAGGAGGATCATTTATATGATCAACAAGGCTGAAATTATGCAGACCTACGCCCGCCATGAAGGCGACACCGGTTCCCCCGAAGTGCAGGTTGCTCTACTGACTGCCCGCATCAATCATTTGAACGAGCATCTCAAGAACAACAAGAACGACCACCACAGCCGTCGCGGACTGCTGCTGATGGTTGGTCAGCGTCGCGGACTGCTTGAGTACCTCAAGAAGACCGATATCGAGCGTTACCGTGCGCTGGTAGCTCAGCTGGGTCTGCGTAAGTAAGCGCAAAGCAAGGCTAACGGGATTGCTTCGGTGTGTTTCGTCAAGCGCCCGTTAGCCTTTCTGTTGCTATGGATGCGTGCGCAGGTGCGCCGTATCTGGAAGAAGATGTGGAGGAGAGAAAGAAACAATGGAAAACAAAACGTACACGATGGACTTTGCGGGCTACCCGCTGTCGTTCAACTTCGGCCACTACGCCGAGCAGGCTGACGGCTCCGTGCTGGTGCGCATGGGCGATACCGCCGTGCTGGTAAACGTCTGCGCATCCGATACTCCCCGCGAGGGCGTCGATTTCTTCCCTCTGGCTGTTGACTTTGAAGAAAAGCAATACGCCGTGGGTAAAATTCCCGGCGGCTTCATCAAGCGTGAAGGCCGTCCTACCGAAAAGGCAACCCTGACCTGCCGCCTGATTGACCGTCCGCTGCGCCCGCTCTTCCCCAAGGGAATGCGCAACGACGTGCAGGTAGTCGCCACGGCACTGTCCGTGGATACCAATATTCCCCCCGAAATTCCCGCAATGCTGGGTTCTTCCATCGCGCTGTGCGTCAGCGATATTCCCTGGGCAGGCCCCACGGGTTCCGTACATGTCGGCATGGTGGACGGCAAGTTCATCCTGATGCCCAATGAGGAGCAGCGTGCCGCCTCCAAAATCAGCCTGTATGTGGCCGGCACCAAGGATGCCATCATGATGGTGGAAGCCGGTGCCAAGGAAGTATCCGAAAATGTCATGCTGGATGCCATCCTGTTTGCGCACGAGGCCATCAAGGAATTGGTTGCCTTCCAGGAAAAGATCGTCGCCGAAATCGGCAAGCCCAAGCGTGACTTCCCGCTGAATGTGACGGGTGAGGATGTAACCGCCGCCGTCCGCGAGTATGCTTACGACAAGGCCAAGTGGTCCTTTGATACCTTTGACCGCAATGAGCGCCAGCAGCGCGAGGAACAGGTAAAGGCCGAAACCATCGCCCACTTTGCCGATATCTTCCCCGGCCGTGATGCCGAGGTTGCCGATGCCCTGTATTACCTGAACAAAGAAGTCATGCGCCGCCGCATCCTGGATGAAGGCATTCGTGCCGACGGCCGCAAGATCACCGAAATCCGCCCCATCTGGTGCGAGACCGGCATTCTGGCCCGCACGCACGGCAGCGCCGTGTTCACCCGCGGACAGACCCAGGCGCTCACCGTAACCACCCTGGGCTCCCTGCGCGAGGCACAGATTCTGGATGGTCTTTCCAATGAGGAAAGCAAGCGCTATATTCATCACTACAACATGCCCCCATATGCCACCGGTGAAGCCGGCCGCATGAAGGCACCCGGCCGCCGTGAAATCGGTCACGGCGCACTGGCAGAGCGCGCGCTGGAGCCCGTAATTCCTTCCGAGGATGAGTTCCCCTATGCCATGCGTCTGGTCAGCGAGATTCTGTCCTCCAACGGCTCTTCTTCCATGGCTTCCGTATGCGGCAGCACCCTGTCCCTGATGGATGCCGGTGTGCCCATCAAGGCGCCCGTTGCCGGTGTTGCCATGGGCCTGATCAAGGATGATAAAAGCGACAAGGTAGTCGTCCTTTCCGATATTCAGGGTCTGGAAGACTTCCTGGGCGATATGGACTTCAAGGTGGCCGGCACCATGAACGGCATCACCGCCATCCAGATGGACATCAAGATCAAGGGCATCGACCGTGCGATTTTGAGCCAGGCACTGCGCCAGGCTTTGGAAGGCCGTCTGCACATCTTGGGCATCATGCTGGAGTGCCTGCCTGCGCCGCGCGCCAAGATGAGCCCCTACGCACCCAAGATCGTGTCCTTCAACATCAATCCCGACAAGATCCGCGAAGTCATCGGACCGGGCGGCAAAATGATCAACAAGATCATTGCCGAAACCGGCGTGAAGATCGATATCGAGGATGACGGCCGTGTGGCCATCGCCACCCCGGATGAGGAAGCTGCCGCAAAGGCTCGCCGCATCATCGAAGGCATTGCCAAGGATGTTGAAGTCGGCGAAGTCTACCAGGGCAAGGTTGTCCGCATCCTGTCCACCATGGGTGCCTTTGTTGAGCTGCTGCCCGGCAAGGACGGCCTGCTGCACATCTCCAAGCTTGCCAACGAGCGCGTTGAAAAGGTAGAGGATGTTCTCAATATCGGCGACTCCGTTGAAGTCAAGGTAAACGAGATCGATTCTCAGGGCCGCATCAACCTGATCCGCAATGATATCGTATACACCCGTCCCGTAGCTCCCCGTCCCGGCAACAACGGCGACCGCCGCCGTCCGCCCCGCCGTGAGAGCAGCCATAACGATTAATCATCATTCAACCGCAAAAAGACAGGAGCCGCCTATCCCGGCTCCTGCTTGCGGTTATAGAGGCATCAACAAACTATGATAGAACAATTTACCCTGCCAAACGGCCTGCATGTGCTTTGCGAGCAGCTGCCTCACCTTCGTTCCGTCTCCGTCGGCGTATGGGTAAAGGCCGGCTCCATCTTGGAGCATCCGCATGAAAACGGCCTGTCGCACCTGATTGAGCATATGGCCTTCAAAGGTACGGGGCGCCGCAGCGCAAAGCAGATTGCCCAGGAAATGGATGCCGTAGGCGGTTACCTGAACGCCGCTACCAGCAAACTGTGCACCTGTTACTATGCCAAGGTCATCGATGAGGATTTGCCCCTGGCTGTCGATATCCTGTCGGACATTGTGCGTTTTCCCGCAATCGATCCCAAGGAACTGGACAAGGAGCGCAATGTAGTTCTGGAGGAAATCTCCATGACCGATGACTCGCCCGAGGACGTTGCCTACGATCTGATCGCCTCCGCCATGTTTGACAGCCAGCCGCTTGGCCAGACGATTTTGGGACCGCGGGAGCTGATTTCCTCCTACACGCGGGAAGATATTCTGGCCTACCGCGCACGGCATTACAGCCCGATGAATACCACCGTCGCCATTGCGGGCAACTTTGATTTATGCAAAGTACGGGATTTAATGGCAAAATACTTTGGCGATTGGACCGGCGAAGCGGGAGAGGCTTTCCCCGTCAATACGGTCAATCAGGCTCCCAAAACGCTGACTGCCGATAAGGATACCGAGCAGGCGCACATCTGCCTCGGTTATTGCGGAAAGCCTCTGGGGGATTCGGATGCATACCCGATGGCCGTATTCAACAGCATTCTGGGCGGCGGCATGTCCTCGCGTCTTTTCCAGCGCATCCGTGAAGAATCGGCCATGGCTTACAGCGTGTACTCCGCTCCCTCCGCCTATCCGTTCTGCGGTGATTTTACGATCTACGCCGCCGTATCCCCCCGCAATGTGAAAACGGTTCTTGCTCAAATTGACGAAGAAACCGCTCGTTTTGTGCAGGATGGTGCCACGCAGGAGGAATTCGATATGGCCAAGGCACAGCTCAAGGGCGGCTTTATCCTGGGGCAGGAGAGTGCCTACAACCGTATGAACAGCATGGGAAGCAACATGGCGCTGATGGGGCGTGTCATATCAACCGATGAGACCATCCGCAAAATCGAGGCGGTAACGTCCGATGATGTCCGCCGTGTAGCTGCTGAGGTGCTCGGCGGGCCGCGCTCACAGGCATTCGTAGGCAAAAAGATTGCCAAATACCTGAAATAATTATATCGGGAGGCAGCCGTATGGACAGACTGGATGAGATTTTTCGCATGCAGAAGGCACTCAATGACGATATCATCACGCGCCGTCATCTGGAAGGGATCAGTGACACCGAATGGATTCAAAAGCAGACGCTGGCCATGCTGTCCGAAATGGCCGAGCTGCTGAACGAAGTTAATTTCAAGTGGTGGAAAAATCCGAAGCCTGTCGATGACCATGCCGTAAAAGAAGAGCTGGTAGACATTCTCCATTTCTTTGTCAGCATGTGCTTGCGCGCCGGCATGACACCGCAGGAAATGTACGACATCTACATGGAAAAAAACAAGGAAAATTTCAACCGTCAGCTGGGGCTGAGCACAAAGGAAGGCTACAAAGCCCCCGAAGATTAACCGCTGAAAAGCGCTTTCGCCGAATGTGCGGAAGCGCTTTTGCTTTATATCCTCAGTTGCTTTTTGATTCGTTTTGTATTATTATGATACCTGTTATTCTGTCTGCCGTTCGGCAGACTTTATCGGAGGAAAACGCATGCAGATTCTCTACTGGCTGGAAAGCATCCGCGCGCCATGGCTGGATACGGTTATGCTGGCCATCAGTCAGCTGGGCGGTGAAGCCGTGTTTATGGTGGTTGTCATTGCCCTATTTTGGTGCTTGGACAAACGCAAAGGCTACTATTTGATCACCGTCGGCTTTTTCGGCATCGTAGCCAATCAGTTCCTGAAGCTGGCTTTCCGCATTGCACGTCCCTGGGTGCGGGATCCGGAATTCACCATTGTAGAAGGTGCGCGCGCCGATGCTACCGGTTATTCTTTTCCCAGCGGCCACACGCAGAATGCCGCGGCGGTGCTGGGCTGTCCTGCCCACATGGCAAGCAAAAAATGGCTGAAAGTGACCCTATGGGTGCTCTACGCGCTGGTAGGCATTTCCCGCATGTATTTAGGGGTTCATACTCCCTATGATGTCGGGGTCGGCGTCTTGATGGGGCTGGTTCTGGTGTTCGCCCTGCACCCGCTGTTTGCCGAAAAAAATTATAAACCGAAATCCATGTATATCCTTTTTTTCGTCATGCTGGTGCTGAGCATTGCCTTTACGGCCTACGCCCGCTTGTATCCATTCCCTGCTGATATTGATGCCGACAACCTCAGTCACGGCATCAAAAGCGGTTATATGCTCATCGGTGCCGTTGTCGGAATGTTCGCTGCCTTCTGTCTGGATGAGCACTGCATTCATTTTCGTACCGAAGCCTCTCTGCCTGCCCATATTGTAAAGTGCGCCCTCGGCTTAGGGCTGATGCTCGGCATAAAAACAGTGCTCAAAGCGCCCATCAACGCGCTGTTTGGCGGAGATCCTGCTGCCGATGCCCTGCGCTACGCCATCGTTGTCTTCTTTGCTGCCGGTCTGTGGCCCATGACCTTTCCCTGGATCAATCGCCTGCTACCGGCAAAGAAAGCATGAACCGCCTGCAAAAATCTCCATACAAACAAGCCTGTGTGCAGCGTTGCACACAGGCCTTTTCATTCAATTATAGTTATTCGATAGAAACAAGCTGTGCGTTTTCCACGCCGCTCATCGCAGTCAGTGTCGTAATGGCATCTTCCAGTCTGCCGATCATCTGGGCGATATCCAGTGTCATCACCACATTCGCCGTCCCGTGAATGGGCATGCTTTGAGAAATCGTCAGCACATTTACGCCAAGTGCCGACAGACGGTTCAGAACATTGGAAAGCACGCCGATTTGATGGCTGAGAAGCATGGATATAACGGCCTTTCGTCCGGTATCCGTGCTCTCCGGAGCATATATCATGTCCTTGTACTTGTAATATGTGCTGCGGGAAATACCCGCCATGCGCACCGCACTGCTGACATCCGCCGCAGCGCCGCTTTCCAGCAGGCGGCGTGCCTTCAGCACTTTTTCGTAATATTCGGGCAGAATTTTTTTGCTTACGATCAGGTATTCGCTGTCCATTCCTCTGCCTCCTTCATCACGCATGCGCCGTCATGATCCACCTGCAGCGGCAGCACACGCCATCCATGCTGCAAAGACAGCACGGCCTTTTCCATGCGGCTTCCGAAATCCGCATTCTCATGCAGGCATAATATCGTCGGCCCTGCGCCGCTGATGCACACTGCTGCAGCACCGCAGGCATTGGCCAGTGCATGTACGTTGTCATACTCTGCAATCAGGGACCGCCGATACGGCTGATGAAGGCGATCCTTCAGCGCTGCGGTCAGCAATTTGAAGTCCCCTGTTTCAAGCGCCCGAAGCGCAGCTGCAGCATGGGATACGTTAAATACCGCGTCGCCGAACGCTACGCTTGGGGGCAGCACGGCACGGGCACGATGCGTAGACAGTTCAAAATCCGGCACCAGAGCGCATACCCGGATTTTTTCCGATACGGGGCAGGAAACTGTCAGCGCTCTGCCGTCCGTCATGATGGATACCGTCAGTCCGCCAAACAGCGCCGGGGCAACATTATCGGGATGTCCCTCCAGCTTTGCGGCCAGCGTAAGCATTTCCTGATCAGAAAGCGGGCACCCATGTGCAGCATTGGCTGCATAAATTCCCGCCGCAATCAGGCTTGCGCTGCTTCCAAGGCCGCGGGATACGGGGATGTCTGACTCAATGCACAGATAAAGGCCCGTTTGGGGCAGCTTCATCGCAGTCAAAGCACTGAAATACGCCTGCACCGCCAGATTATCCGCATTGCAGAATTTTTCTGGAACATTTTTAAACTGCAGGCCCGTCGGCAGCTCTTCAAAGCCAAAATACCCGTACAAGGTCAATGCCATGCCGAAGCAATCAAAGCCGGGGCCCAGGTTTGCCGTGGTAGCCGGCACGCGAACGGTAATCATCAATTTGCCGCCTTTCCCTGCACATAGGCCATCATATCGCACGGGTCGATCACATCGCCGAACCGAACAGGGCGCTGCAGTATGCCATCCAAAGCCGCAGGCACCGATATACCCATCGCAGCCAGGGCATCCAGCTGCGCCTGTGCATCCTGCGGAAGGGCCTGTCCAAGCGCCGTCAGCACACAGGCAGGGAATTTGCACGGCGAAGCGGTTGAAAGCACCACACACGGGTTATCGCTTTGGGGAGCTTTTTCAGCTCCGCACCATGCAACAGCCGTATGCGGATCCATCAGATAGCCATACTCACGATAAACGCGGGCAATTGCATCCATCCCTTCCCGATCATCGGCGCAAACACCGCTGAAACACTCGCCGATGCACTCCATTGCATCCTGCGGCATGGTATAGCTTCCACGGGTACGAAGCAGTTCCATCCGTTCCCGCACGGCAGCCGCGTCACGATTCAATGCCAGGTATACCAGTCTTTCCAGATTGCTCGATACCAGAATATCCATTGATGGTGATGTAGTGGTCAGGAACGGGCGATTTTTGTTATAAACGCCTGTATTGAAAAAGTCCGTCAGTACATTGTTGGCATTGGAAGCGCAAATCAGCCGTCCTACGGGCAAGCCGGACAAACGAGCCAAGTACCCCGCCAGAATGTCACCGAAATTGCCTGTAGGCACGTTGAAATCCACACTGTCCCCCATTTGAATTCTGCCTTCACGTACAAGGCAGATATAAGCGTAGTAATAATAGACAATCTGCGGGGCAAGCCTGCCGATGTTGATGGAATTGGCGCTGGACAGCACAAAGCCGTGTTCTTTGCAAAATTCTGCGGGCATTTGCGCAAAAATCTGTTTTACGCCGGTCTGCGCATCATCAAAATTGCCGCGAATGGCGCAGACGGACAGGTTATCCCCGCTCATGGTGGTCATCTGTGCGCGCTGAATGGGGCTGATGCCGTGATCCGGGTAGAAGACCAGCACACGAATGCCCGGTACATTGCGGAAGCCCATCAGCGCAGCCGAGCCGGTATCCCCGCTGGTTGCGGTAAGGATGAAGACATTTTCCTGCGTATTTTTCTTTTTCAGTGCCGTGCTCATCAACTGCGGCAGGATGGACAGCGCCACATCCTTGAATGCGGCAGTCGGCCCATGGAAAAGTTCCAGCACATAGCGATCGCCTACCGCACGCAAAGGAGTGATTTCCGCCGTATCAAACGTTCCGTGATAGGCACGCCGGACGCAGCCTTCAATCTCCTCCGCCGTGTAGCCGGGAAGGTAAGCGCAGAGCACACGCTGCGCGATGGCACAAAAATCCGAATCAATCAGTTCCCATACGGGAATAAGCGGGATTTCATCTGGAATATACAGTCCTCCGTCGGGTGCAATGCCGCGAAGCACGGCCTCCGGCGCATCTACCGGGGCAGAAAGTCCGCGGGTGCTTAACAGTTTCATAGCAAAGTCCTCCGGAAAAATCATCTTGAAATTCGTCCATGAACATGATACAATGTTTTCGTCAGAAAAACAAGTGTTTTTCTGCCAAGGACTTTAGAAAAATTAACGAGGTATTTTGATGAATATCGGCCTGCTCGGAATGGGAACGGTGGGCGGCGGGGTCAGGGAGCTGGCCGAACGTCTGCCGAGCATCCACGTTGTACGCATTCTGGACCGTGTCCTTACGCGTCCCGAAATGACAAACAATATTGAAGATATTTTGCAGGACAGCAACATCTCCCTTGTAGTGGAAACGATGGGAGGGCTGCACCCTGCCTATGAATTTGCCGTAAAGGTGCTGGAAAGCGGGCGGCATTTTGTAACAGCCAACAAACTGCTGGTAAGCACATACGGCCGCGAGCTGCAAGCGCTCGCCCGTCAGCACGGCGTCGGCTTCCTGTTCGGGGCAGCCTGCGGCGGCGGAATCCCCTATTTAAGCAATCTTTCTTCGGCGCGAGACGGTGACTGTATTCTGCGCGTCGGCGGCATTCTGAACGGCACCACCAACTATATGCTCGACGCCATGCAGACCCGTAATTTGGATTATGCATCAGCCCTGCGGGAAGCACAGAGCCTTGGCTATGCGGAACAGGATCCCACCAGCGACGTGGAAGGGCTGGACACCCTGCGCAAGCTGATTCTGGCCATTGCCGTCGGCATAAATTGCTGGCTGCGGGAGTCCGACATCCCCGTCCACGGCATATCCGGCGTACTTCCGCTTGATATCGATTGGGCAAAACACAGCGGTTATGCACTTCGTCTTTGCGCCTTCGGTAAAAAAAGGGAAGGACAGCTTTCCGCCTGCGTGGAACCCGTCATGTGTCTGCCCTCCTCTGCAGAGGCCGCTGTTACGGGAAATTTGAATCAGGCATGGTATGAAGGCACAGGCTGCGGACTGCTGCGGTTCGGCGGGCAGGGGGCGGGGCGCTATCCCACGGCTGCCAATGTGCTGCGGGATGTCCTTGCCCTGCAAAGTGGTGCACGCTGCATGCTGCCCGATGACTGCAGTGAGGCCAGCCTGTCCCCTGAGCAGCCGCAAACCTATTATCTGCGATTGCGGCAGGATGTCGCCATCCCCGAATGGGCATCTGAGATACAGGACGCAGGTGCATATCGCACCATGGTCACAGCACCGATCGCACCGCAAACGGTTTATGCGGTGGCGAATCAAAACAAAAACGTGTTTTTTGCACGGCTTCAAAAGGAGTAACGAATGCTGAAGGTAACCAAATTCGGCGGTTCCTCGCTGGCAGGCGCCGAGCAGTTTCGAAAGGTAAAGGAAATTATTCAAAGCGATCCTTCCCGTATGTGCGTTGTGGTTTCAGCCGCAGGCAAACGGTATAAAAAAGACAGTAAAATCACGGATTTGCTTTATCTGACCCATGCGCACATCAACTACGGTGTATCGCATGAGGATATTTTTTCCATGATCGAGGAGCGCTACTACGGCATCCGTGATGCGCTTGGCCTGCATTATGATCTGGAAAGCGAGTTTGCCAAGCTGCGCAGTGAGCTGAACCAGGATATCCCGGTGGATTATCTGGTATCCCGCGGTGAGTATTTGACTGCACGGCTGATGAGCGAATACCTGGGATTCGGTTTTGTGGATGCGTCCGAGTGCGTATTTTTCAACTATGACGGGCAAATTGATTATGAGAAAACCTATGCTGCCATTGCGGAGCGTGCGGTTCACTCCCCGCGCTTTGTAATGCCGGGCTTCTACGGTGTCATGCCCAACGGCGCCATTCATGTAATGACCCGCGGCGGCAGCGATATCACAGGTGCCATCGTCGCAAATGCACTGGATGCGGATATTTACGAAAACTGGACGGATGTATCCGGCATCCTGATGGCCGACCCGAAAGTGGTCAAGGAACCGCGTCCCATCCCCTACATCACCTACCAGGAACTGCGGGAGCTGTCCTACATGGGTGCTTCCGTACTGCATGAGGAATCCATTCTGCCCGTCAAAGAGAAAAACATTCCCCTGAACATCCGCAATACCAATCGTCCCGAAGATCCCGGTACCATGATTATGGAGCGGATCAGCGATGACGAGCGGGATGAAAAACGGATTATCACGGGTATCGCAGGGCGCAGAAGTTTTACCGTGCTGACCATCTACCAAAAGCATATCTCCACCGATACACGCATTATCCGCAAAACACTGGAGATGCTGGAAACCTTCCGTGTGGAGGTAGAGCATATCACCCTCGGCGTGGACAGTTTTAACCTTGTCATGCCCACCGATCAGATACGGGATCGGATTTACGAATTGATCGCGGAAATCAAAGCACGGCTGGCACCCGATGACGTCAAGGTAGAAGACGGCATCGCGCTGATTGCCTGTGTCGGCAGGCGAATGGTATCCGTCCCCGGCAGCTCGGCCAAGCTGTTTGGAGCGCTGGGTGAAAACAGCATCAATATCCGCATGATTGCCCAGGGATCGGAGGAAATCAGCATCATCGTGGGCGTAGACAATAAGGATTTTGAGCGCACCATCCGCACGCTTTACAACGGATTTATGCACGAGGGAGGAATCAAGGCATGAAAGAATATAATGTAGCCATTCTGGGAGCAACGGGAGCCGTCGGTCAGCAGATGATGAAGGTGCTGGAGGAGCGCAGCTTTCCGCTTAAGCGCCTGCTTCCCTTGGCCAGTGCCCGCAGTGCCGGAAAGCAGCTGCCCTTCCGCGGCGAAATGCTGACGGTAGAAGAGGCCTCGGAATCTTCCTTTGCAGGCATGGACATCGTTCTCGGAGCAGTCAGCAATGAGATGTCCAAGCATTTTGCCCCGTTCATTCAAAGC
>CAVFPH010000007.1:0-14620 GCA_963624325.1 bacterium | reverse complement strand
ATTCAAAGCAGCGGTGCAGTATTTATCGATAATTCCTCGGCCTTCCGTCTGCGGGATGATGTGCCGCTGGTAGTGCCGGAAATCAACCCGGAGGATGCATTTCTGCACCACGGCATCATCGCCAATCCCAATTGCTCCACCATCATCACCATGGTCGCGCTGGGCGGCATTCGCCGTTTGACCGCCATTGACAAGATGGTTGCCTGCACCTATCAGGCGGTCTCGGGCGCAGGGCAGCACGGCATTACAGAGCTTGAAGAGCAGCTGCGTGCCGTCAATAACGGCGAGCCGATTCACCCGCAGATTTTCCCCTGCCAGATCGTTTCAAACGTCATTCCGCAAATCGGCAGTACCTGTGAAAACGGCTACACAACCGAAGAAATGAAAATGCAGAATGAAGGACGCAAAATCATGCATCTGCCCGATTTGCAGGTGTGCTGTACCTGTGTGCGCGTGCCGGTGATGCGTTCACACTCCATTTCCGTGCAGCTGGTCACGCACGACCCGATCAGTGTGGAGGATGCATGCCGTGCAATCGCCGCAGCCCCCGGCTGTGTGCTTACCGAGAATTTAAACGGCCGCAATTACCCGACGCCTTTGGATACCTCCGATCAGGATCTGGTATATGTCGGGCGTGTACGCCGTGATTTGCTAAGCGGCGATCACGGTTTGGCACTCTGGTGCTGCGGGGATCAGGTACGCAAGGGTGCCGCGACCAATGCTGTACAGATTGCGGAGCTTCTTGCTGCCAAAAACGCATAAACGGCTGCGATAATTGACGTATAGCCATGAAACGGATATAATATAGGCGGGGAGGCAAGCAAACTATCTTTGGAGGTGCCTATGCGCAATTGGCTCAACCGTCTGGAACGCAGGCTGTACAAATATAACATTCCGCCCTTCGTCCGCTATATCGTCTTTGCAATGGCCGGTGTATTTGTGCTGGATCTTTTTCTGTCCATGACAACGGCATACACCACACGAATCAGTTTAATTGATTATCTGGCGCTGGATATCAATGCTATTCTTCATGGCCAGATATGGCGATTGGTAACATGGCTGGTTATCCCTCAGCAAAGCAGCCTGCTTTGGATGGCGCTCAGCCTCTACTTCTACTATATGATCGGCACTGCGCTGGAAAATCGCTGGGGCGTCCGCCGGTTTCTGATCTATTGCGTGATCGGTGCGCTTGCCAATATCATCGGTGCCTTTATCAGTCATCTGCTTACGGGGCATGGCGCCGGCACCAATATCTATCTGTATTACTCCATGTTCATCGCCTTTGCCGCGCTGTATCCGGATATGCAGTTCATGCTCTTCTTCTGCATTCCCATTAAGGCCAAATGGCTGGCAGCAATCGATCTTTTGTATTTCCTGGTTGCCATTGTTGCAGGGTCGGTTCAAATCCGCTGCGCCGCTATTGCTTCTTTGGTCAATGTGGTGCTGTTCTTCGGGGAGGATCTTTATAAGACCGTTCGTATTCAGTACGCCCAGTGGAAGCGCCGCAAAATGTTCAGGCAATAAAAACGCATGACAGCAGAAAAAGCGGACTCTGACCTCACAAAGTCAGAGCCCGCTTTGTTGCGCAATCCGGATTGTCATTTTCTGCGCACGGCAGTTTTTATCACTGTTTATTCGTATTTGCGATTGTCGATCACGCGCTTCGCCTTTCCTTCGCTGCGTGCAAGTGTGCCTGCCGGGCACAGTTTAACGGCTGCATGCACCAGGCAGGATGCAGACAGCTGTGCAGCAACGTAGGCAGACAGTGCCTCCACATCACGCACGGTATCGCTCATGTGGGCGGGATCCATTTCTACCATTACCGTCAGGGTATCAAGCGCCCCGCGGCGATCCACAATAATCTGATAATTGGCTGTAATGCCCTCAATTTGAAGCAGCGTCTGTTCGATCTGCGACGGGAATACATTGACGCCGCGAATAATCAGCATATCATCGTTGCGGCCGGTGATACGGCGAATTCTCGCATGGGTACATCCGCAGGTGCATGGCGCATGCGTCAGGCATGTCAGATCATGGGTGCGGTAGCGCAAAAGCGGCATACCGCGCTTGGTCAGCGTGGTAATTACCAGTTCGCCCGGCTCGCCCTCGGGCGCCGCCTGCTGCTTGTCATCCAGAATTTCGGGAAGGAAGGCATCCTCCCAGATGTGCAGCCCTTGCTTTGCTTCACATTCCATGGCAACGCCGGGGCCCATCATTTCCGTCAATCCGTAAATATCGTGTGCCTGGATGTGCAGCATTTTTTCAATGCGTGCGCGCATGCTCTCACTCCACGGTTCTGCGCCGAAAACGCCGGTTTTCAACTGCATTCGGCTAATGTCGATCCCCTTTTCCTGCATGGATTCCGCCAGATTGATGGCATAAGAAGGGGTGCAGCACAAGGCAGTTGCTCCGAAATCCTCCATCAGGGTCAGCTGACGCTGTGTATTGCCGCCGCTTGCCGGAACTACGCACGCACCCAATCTCTCCGCGCCGTAATGCACGCCCAATCCGCCCGTAAACAGTCCGTATCCGTAGGCAACATGCACAACGGAGGTATCGTCAATCCCCGCCAAGGCCAGAGAGCGTGCGGACAGTTCGGCCCAGTTGTCCAGATCTTCCCGCGTATAGGCGGCCACTGTCGGCTTACCCGTAGTGCCGGAAGATGCGTGCATCCGCACGATATCGTGCCGCGGAACCGCCAGCAGACCGAAGGGATAGTGATCCCGCAGGTCGCTTTTTTCGGTAAACGGCAAAAGATCAATATCTTCAGCCGTGCGGATATCCTGCGGCTTTACGCCGCGCTCGTCCATTTTTCTGCGATAGAAAGGCACATTTTCGTACACATGGTGTACCAGTTCGCACAGACGCACGCTCTGCAAATGGTGGATTTCATCGCGTGACAGCCGCTGAGCTGCCAGAATTTGCTGATCAATCATACCGCTTATTTACGCTTTCATGTTATTGGCAATATTCTGATAAGCCTCTCGACCTGCCCGGAAGGCGGCAAGATTGACAGGCAGGGTAGCGGGTTTTACGCAGGCTGCAATGGCATTTTCGTATGCTTCCTCCGGCCAGGAAAGAAGCCGTGACAGCACGCCCAGCAGCACAATGTTTACCGCACGAACGCTTCCGCACCGCTCGGCAATCTCCTGCGCATCGAGTGCATACAGCGGATGCTCCGTGATTTCCTGCTTCGGATATTCTGCCTTGCCCATAATCACAGGCATCGGCAGCATGCGATGTGTGTTTGCGATCATCGTTCCGCCCTTACGCAGATAGAATTCGGAGCGCAGCGCCTCCAGCCACTCAAAGGCGATAACCAAATCGGCCTCGCCGGGCGTTACCAGGGGAGAAGCCACATTTTCGCCGATACGCACATGGGTAATTACGCTGCCGCCGCGCTGGCTCATGCCATGAACCTCGCTGACCTTGACATCGTCCCCCATTTTCAGTGCCAGATATCCCAGGATTTTGCTGGTCAGCAGAATGCCCTGACCGCCCACGCCTACGATGATAATATCCGCCTTCATTGCTTTTCACCTCCGCCGGTGATGCATCCGAATGCACACATCTGGCTGCACAGCCCACAGCCGTTGCACAGTGCGGCATTTACGCTGACAGCACCGTCCGCCCCGCGTTCCAGTGCCGGGCAGCCAAGCCGCAGACATGCCCCGCAGTGATGACAATCCGCAATCGTGCAGGGCTGTTTGGGACGCTTGTCCAGCAATGCGCAGGGATAGCGCGCGATGATGACGGACACGCCATCCCGCTGTGTCTCCTCACGCAGTGCCTGCTGCATTTCTTTCATATGCATAGGGTTAACCACACGCACATGCGCCCCCACCGCCTCACACACAGCCTCCAAATTCAGCTGCGGAGCGGGGTTGCCATGGATATCAAAGCCCGTCGCGGGATTCTGCTGGTGTCCGGTCATGCCTGTGATACGGTTGTCCAGGATCACCACATTGATATTGGAACGATCATATACGGCATTAATAAGCCCTGTAATGCCGCTGTGGATGAACGTGCTGTCCCCAAGCACCGCCACGCTGTGGCGGGAAAACTCCCGTCCATGCGCTTTTTCCGCGCCGATTGCCATACCGATGGAAGCACCCATGCACAGTGCGGCATCCATGCTTTCAAGGGGTTGCAGTGCGCACAGCGTGTAGCAGCCGATATCGCCGAACACCGTCAATCCAAGTTTTTTCAGGCTGAAGAAGGTAGCCCTGTGCGGGCATCCCGGGCACAGAACCGGGGGACGCGCGGGCAAGTTCGGTTCTTCAGGCGCTTTTTCCGCTCCAAAAGCCTCCCGAATGCGCTGCACACTCAATTCTCCCTGTCGTCCGGTATAGCACTTGCCCTTCACGGCAATACCCATGGCGGCAATCTCCTGCTCCAAAATTCCTTCCAGCTCCTCAATCACCACAAGCTGATCCACTTTGGCTGCAAAATTCCGCACGGCGGCACGATCCAGCGGGTAGCTGAGCCCCAGTTTCAGGATGCTGGCTTCGGGCAGTGCCTCCCGCACGTACTGATAAACAACGCCCGCGCAGACAACGCCCAGTGCTGTGCCGTGCATTTCCTCGCGGTTAAGCCCAATGCTTGCGGCATCCTCTTCCATCTGCTTTTCGCGGGCTTCAACCACAATATGGCGTTTGCGCGCCATGCCGGGCATCATCACGTATTTGGTATAATTCTTTTGATAATCCCGCACGGCAGCATCCGTGCGCTCGCCCGCTTCCACAGGAGAACGCTGATGTGCAAGACGGGTGGTCAGGCGCAGAAATACAGGGGTATCATAGCGCTCGCTTAGCTCAAAGGCACGCATGGCAAAGTCATGGCATTCCTGGCTGTCGGCCGGCTCCAATACCGGAATATGGGCCGCACGGGCGATCATCCTGGTATCCTGTTCATTCTGGCTGGAATGCATATAGGGATCATCCGCCGCCACAATCACAAGCCCCGCGTTTACGCCCGTGTATGCGGCGGTATACAGCGGATCGGCCGCCACATTGACGCCCACATGCTTCATGCAGCTCATGGCACGTGCTCCTGCCATTGCCGCGCCGAAGGCGGTTTCCACCGCAACTTTTTCATTGGGCGCCCATTCGCAGTCAATCTCCGGATAAGTTGCGCAGAACTCCGTCACTTCCGTGCTCGGAGTACCCGGATAGCTGGATACTACCCGAACACCGGCTTCATACGCGCCGCGCGCAACGGCCTCATTGCCCAGCATCAGCTTCTTCATCGGTAACATTCATCCCCCACTTACTGTATACAGCACAAGTAAGTATACCAAATTACCTATGGAAAATAAAGCACTATTTTTGTTTCTATTTTTCGGAACGCAAACCTCCGCAGCCGCCGTCTATCAGCGGCGGCTGCATGGAAGCTTTTTTGCAATTCATTTTAGCCGTTGATTGCCGTCACAGGATTTTCTTGCTTTTTTGCTTGTCAAGCAGCTGCTGGGCAGTCTGTGTCGGGGTCGGTCTTGGCTTTTTGCTTTCCTGTTTTTTAGGAGTCCCCTTCTGCTGAGCAGGAGGCATCTGCACTTTTTTGTCGTTCTCTTTTTGCTGCTTTGCGGCCTTTCGGGCGTTCAGCCATCGCTCCGCCGCCGTATCCCAGCTTAAACGGCGCAGGGCAATATCGCACAGCAGCAGTACAAGCAATGTCCAAAGCAGGGGGCTTGTCAAATTCTTTCGTGCGCGCACCGTTGTACCGTTGGAGCGAAGCATTTGGGTGCTGTCGTCTATTTCGGTGCCGCCGGTCAGCGCAGACAGATAAGGCAGTGTGCTTTCATCGTTTTTGCTGCGCAGATCATACTCGCCGGAGTAGCCGTTTACCGCGCCGCCCTCCATAGCGCGCTGAAGCGTGCCATCCGCATCGTATTGCTCCACCCGCAGGGCATAGGCACCTTGCTGCGCGGCGGGAATTTCTCCTTCGTAAACGCTCGGTGCGGTTTCCTGAAGCGAAAGCTGTGTCTGCGTGCCATCCGGCAGCATTGCTGTCACCGTGGTTGTCAGATTCGTCTGCGCGCCTTCCGGTGCGGTATAGGTAATATGCAGCGCGCTTCCCTGCTTGGATGCGGTCAGTTCGCCCTCGCGTTCCTCATCGGGCAGCGTGAAGGCCGCCATCCCGCTGTAAAATTCCGCTGCCTGATCCCACTGCAAAAATTCACTTGTCCATGCACCGCGGCTGTCTGCCATAAAGGCAACCACACGGCCCACGCCGTACTGCCACCATGCCAGGATAGGATCTTCGCGGTCGCTCACCAGCGACACGGTAGCAAGGCTCTTTTCGGTAGCGGCCAGATACCCATCCAGCTGCGGAAAACCTTCATAATCCGTAAGCGTCGACTGCTCCGTGATAATCGGCGTAAACGTGCGGTTCTGGACGTAAGAGCCCGAAACAAGGTAAGTTTCCTTTGTAAAGATCTTTGGCAGATTGTCAAACTCATCCGCCGCATAGGCACGGCCGCCGCCGCGCGCGGCAAGCTCGCTCAAAATTGCCTGATCGGCGCCGCTACCTATCGCTACGGTAGTCAGGGTAATGTTGTTTTCCTGCATGGCGTCGCACAGCTGCAAATACCATGAATCACCCGACTCACCGTCGGTCAGGAAAATGATGTGCTTTTGCTGTGCCTCGGTATTTATCAATGCATCGATTGCCTCATACAGTGCGCTGTAAAATGTTGTGCCGCCGCCTGCACGGATGGTGCCGATCTGATCCTGTATTGCCGCTACATCCTCCACTTTCTGCAGTTCAACCACCCATTTGGCGGCAGTATCAAAGGCAATAACGCCTACCTGATCGTTGGTTGTCAGCACTTCCGTTGCGCGCATGGCCGCTTCTTTTGCCAGTTCCAGCCGCGTAGTGCCGAATTGCCCATCGGTCATGGAACCCGATTTATCAATCACCAGCACCAGGGCAAGGGAGGGCAAATCCAGCTTATTGCGCACATCGATGGTAACGGGCAGCATATTCTCCAGCTTGCTGCCGCGATAGCCGCCCAAGGCAAAGCTGCTGTCACCGCCGATAACCGTAAGGCCCCTTCCAAGCACTCGAACGGCATTGTCCAGCGCTTCCCACTGCTGTTCATCGGCCGTATCATAGTCCACATTCACAAGCACAATTCCATCATACTGACGAAGCTGCTCCGCATCGTAGGGAAGCTGCGCAGGCAGAATCGTTTCATACTGCATGGAGGCGGCAGTCAGCATGGCTGCCATTTCGCTGCCTTCCCCTTCCTTGCCCTCCACCAGCAAAAGCTTTGGCGCACCCTGCACGTACACATAGCCGCCCATGCTGTCGTTTTGGGTGCAATTGTCCCCTTCCGAAATCAGCTGCGCCTCATAGGTTACAACGCCTGTATCCGCCGCAATATCCCGAAATGTAAAAGTATTGTCGCCGCTGCGCAGCGTCACTTTGCGGGAGGATATCGGGGTGCGGTTTTGGTACAGGACCAGCGTAGCGGTTGTATCATAATTGGACGTTACCTGTACGGTAACGGTAAAAGATTGTCCCTGATAGACGCTTGACGGAATGCTCAAATCGGATATTTGTGTATCATGCAGCGCGTCATCCGCAAAGGTTTGGTAGTCCACCGTTATTCCGCGTGACGCAAGCTGTTTTGCAATCGTGCGGACATTATCCGTTGCGCCATCCGAAAGGACGACAATGCGTCCCTGCGCATCCTCGGGCAGCAGTGCGGAGGCCAGTGTCAAAGCCTCCGAAAGATTGGAAGCCTGCATGTCCACCGCGGTGCTGACGCCTGAATAGATACCGTCCTGATCCAGAGACTTTTCTACCATGGCATTTTCGCCGAACGCAATCACACCGGCATCTACGGAACTGTCCTTGTTTTCAATTGCCGTCCGGATGCTCTGTGTAATCTGATCCTGCACATTTTTGACGGATGCCGATGCATCTGCCAAAATCCACACGGCCTGTCGGCCGCCGGGCATTACAATGGAGGGCGCAGCCAGCGCCAGTACGCACAGGCAGGCAAGCAGGCACCGCATGATGCGTGCCGTGCGATGTTTAACCCGCTTGGAGTTTCGTCCCCAAAGGTGCTCTGCAAGATAAATCAGTGCGATGCATACCGGGAGCAGCAGCAAAAGGAGCGGTCTTGCAAACTCAAGAGACACGGCGGCTCACCCCCCACTCAATCATCAGCAATGCCAGGAAAGCCAGCAATACCCAAATTGTCAGCTCATGCCCGGCTGCGGTATCCAGCTGACTTGACAGAATTTCCCCGCTCTGTGCTCCAATCGTGCGCACATCATATTCGGAAGAATCGCCGTGAACGGCAAAATACGTATTTCGCGTTTCTCCATCCGCATATTTCTGTTCAAGGCAGTAAATGCCCTGCTCGGCGGTATCCACCTGATCGGCATCGCACTGCTTGCCGGAGGGCAAAATCACCCGGGCAGATTCCGCACGGGCATCCAGCGGCAGGGAAACAGCGGATTCACAGATCGCGTCCTCCACGCTTTCGCGCACATCGGGCAAAAGGTAGGACAGCAGATTTTGCATCAGCACCGGGAAATCCGCTTTCAGCGGCAGGTTGCTGTCATGCAGATCAAAGCCGATCACCGCTGTGCGCACCCCATCCTGCTCGCTGGCTGCCAGCAGCGTATCCCCGTCAATGGTCAGCACCGCGTCGCCGCCCGAAAGCGGTGTATAGCCGCGCAGGGAAACCTGCTTCAGCGTCAGGTTTTCGCAAAGGCTGCTTACCGTGCGCTGTCCGGATACCTGCATTTCGCCCGTGCTCTTTTTTGCCGCGCCGCACTGTATCGTACGAACCTGTGCGCAGGGGTTGACAGCCAAAATCGCCCCCGTCTGCGGCAGATTTTCGGGAAGATCGCCGTCAAACACATACAGATCGATATTCTCGATTTCGGCTGCCTCCTGCACGGTAGTGCGCAAAAGAACGATGTCTTCCCGCAGGGCGATGGCCTTTTCAAGGAACACATTTTCCCCCGCCAGCGCCACGCGGTAGCTGTCTTCTCCCTGCGCTGCATACCAGCGCTCGTTATCCAGTGCAAGCGCATCCTCTTGAGCAATATGCGCATACAGTGTTGTATAGGATGCGGGCACCTGAATCGTCAGCGTGCGGCTTTCCCCTTCTTTCATATCTGCCGTCACCACATCGCACAAAACACCGTCAGCCCGGCACTCCACCGTGATGGTCGTATCTGCGCCGTAATTGACCACGCGCACATAGGCTGTTTCCGCATCCGAAACGCCCAGCGTCAAAATTGCCGTATTGTCCGTTCCCTCGCCCACGCGCACCACCTGCACATCCTCCGTGCCTTCGTAGGTATCGGAAAACACAATGATGTTCAGTCCCGGAATGTCCCGTCCCATGGCACGTGCAAGCGATACCGCGCCGGCCATGTCCGCAGAAGCATTTTGCGCCGTCAGATCCTGTATTGCCGTGCGGACAGGGTACATTTCGCTGCTGCGGGTAACGCATTGCCGAACCTGTGCGCCGGCGGCCAGCACGGTTACGCGCTCGCCTTCGTGCAACCCGTCTATCAGGCTTAGTGCCTTCCTTTGTGCCTCCTCTATGCGGCTTTCCCCGTTCACCTGTGCCTGCATACTGGCAGACAGGTCAAATATCAGCACGGTTTCCCCCGTTACGCCGCCGCTGACAGCAGGACGCATCAATGAAACCGCAAGCAAAAGCGCCAGCAGCAGCTGCAAAAAATATAAGATGTTCTTTTTCAGCTTTTGAAATGGCCGCGATGCCGTTTGATCGGCTGCCGCCTTTTGCCATAGCATCAGGCTCGGCACATTCTTCTGCACGCTTTGCCGTTTGAGCAGGTACAGCGCGGTAATCACCGCTATGCTCAGCAGTGCCCACGCCCCCGCAGGGTATAACCATTGCATGATTGTTTCCCCTTTTTATGCAATCAGCCCGGCGCGGGAAAGCTCCCGCAGGACGGTTTTTTCCATGTCAAGATCACTTGTAAGCAGCAAATCACCCATGCCGCGCGTGCGGCAGAAGGTTTCGATGCCATGCAAATGCTCCGTCAGCGCACGGTGATACTGTTTGAGCGTATCTTGCCCTGCGTTTATCTCCATTTTGCGGTTGGTTTCCTGATCCGCCAAACGCACCATGCCCTCAAGATCGGGCTGCATTTCCCAAGGTGAGAGCACCTGAAGCACGCTGACCTCCTGCTTGCGGTACTGCAAGGATTGCAGTGCCGTCTCATAGCCGTCTTCGCTCATCATGTCGCTGATGACAAAGCAAAGGCCGCGTCCCGGATGCAGCGGCGCACGCGGCATCTTGGCAGACAAAAGCAGCCGGCCTTTCGGCGTAAGCGCCTTCAAGAAATCGGTTGCCCGCATGAAACCCGCGCGCCCGGAAAAGGTTTCGGACGCGGCAACATCCTGACCCATGGCGATAATCACCGCTCTGTCACCGCCGCGAATGGCCATATAGCAAAGCAGCTGTGCCAGGTTTTGCGCCATCTGCCACTTGGAAGGTTCTCCGAAATCCATAGACGCACTGCAGTCCAGCAGGATATGCACGCAGGTCTCCTGCTCCTCCATAAACAATTTCAGGAACAGGCGGTCAAAGCGCGCATAGGCATTCCAGTCCACGCGCCGAAGATCATCGCCCGGTGCATACTCACGAAAATCCGAAAACTCTACCGAGCTGCCCAGCGAGCGTGAACGTCTCAAACCGCCCGCGCCGCCGTGTGCAGGTGCACGCATGGCCAGCTGCAGTGCATCCAGCCGCTGCAGGAAACTTTCGCTCAGCATGCCGATTTCACCGTTTTCAGCAGCTCATCAATGACGCTGTCCGCCGTCTGTCCCTGTGCCATGCCCTCAAAGTTCAGCGCAATGCGATGGCGCAGGCAGCTCTTGGCAACCGCCGAAATGTCCTCGAAGGATACATTAAAGCGTCCCTGCATCAGCGCGCGCACACGGGCGGCACTGAAAATTGCCTGTGCGGCACGGGGACTTGCGCCAAAACGCAGGAAAGACTTGGCTGCTGCTGGACTGTCATCCAGCTCCGGATGCGTACTCAGCACCAGCTTCAGGGCAAACTGCTGCACGGCAGGGGCCACAGGCACTTCACGGGCAATGGCACGCAGGCGCAGGATGGTATCACCATCTGCAGCTTTTGCTGCCGTCTGCTCTTCTCCCGTAGTGGTCAATTCTACAATCGCACCCAGTTCTTCAATCGTCGGGAATGGCACCAGCGCCTTAAACAGGAAGCGGTCCAGCTGTGCCTCGGGCAAGGGATAGGTTCCCTCCTGCTCCACGGGATTCTGGGTAGCCAGCACAAAATAGGGCTCTTTCATCCGGCGGGAAACGCCTGCCACGGTAACACAGTGCTCCTGCATGGCCTCCAGCAGGGCAGACTGCGTCTTGGGCGTTGCGCGGTTGATTTCGTCTGCCAGCACGATCGAGGAAAAAAGCGGTCCCGGCTGGAATTCAAATGCATTGCCCTGCGCGGTCTTTACGATGATGTTTGTGCCCGTAATATCGGCCGGCATCAGATCCGGCGTAAACTGAATGCGGGAAAAAGGCAAATCCAGCACATGGGACAGCGTGCGCACCAGACGCGTTTTGCCAAGCCCGGGCACCCCCTCCAGCAGCACATTGCCGCCGGCCACCAGTGCCATAATCATGTGCTCCACAACATCCTGCTGACCGATGATCTCCTTGCCAATCTCGCGCCGAATGTCCTCGGTTATGTTTCTAAAGGATAAAATTTCCTCTTCCGTAGCCATGTTATCCTCCTTTTCACTGATCAATCAGCGATGTAAAATAATCATTTACCCATTGCTTTGCATAGTCGGGAAGGTTAGCCTCCTGTGCGGACTGCACTGCGGCATCCCGATACTCGCCTGCCACCTGATCATAAGGCACGCTTCCGTCCGTGTTTCCAAGCCCCGGAGAAAGCTGCACCTGTACTTCTTCCCCATCTTCCGTTACCTTGCCTGTGCTCTGGCTGATTTCGCCGCCGTCGCCCAGACGCGTGGGATCATAAATGCTTTCATAAGCCGCAGTTTTATATTGAGAGGCATCATTCCCGGCCTTGCGCTGCGAGCCATCCGATTGGCTGCTGCCGGCTTCTTCATTTGTTGTGCCTTTTCCAGCGCCGTTTCCGTTTCCCTGGCCCTGGCTGTTTTCTTGACCGCTGCTGCCTTGGCCGCTGCCCTTGCCGCTGCCGCTTGCGCTGTTTTCTTGGGCAGATGAGGCCGTCTGACCGGAGCCGCTGACTGCCGTCTTTGCGCTTTGCAGCGCAGCATTCATCTGCGACGCCGCGGCGGCTGCGGATGTCAGTTTGCCAAGTGCCTGCGCAGCACCGGATATATCCCCTGCCGATGCCGCCTGCGCGGCCGCTGACAGTGCTTCGGCTGCCTCGATCATGTCCGCATCCTCTGCCTGCACGGCTGCATCTGCCAGGGCCTGGCTCAGCTCCTCGCTGTCCATGTTCTCCATGGCGTCTTCAAGCTGCTCGGAAGCATCTCCCTCTGCTTGCGCCATTGCCTGCGCAAGACTGTCCAAGCCTGCCTGAGACAGCGCATCCGAGGCGGCATTCTTGCTTTCATTAATCAATCGCTCAATGGATTCCTGCGCGCGGCTGATATCGGTCATTGCCTCCCGCCTATCCTTTGCATTGCGGGTTTCTTTTGCCAGGTCCCCCAGGATTTTGCGCAGTTCCTGTTTTTGTTCTTCGGTAATTCCGGCATCCTCCAATTGTTTTTGTGCTTCCTCCAGCTTTTCCTGCTGGGCGGCAAGCTTGTTTTGAAGCTGCCGTCTGTCGCGAAGCACAGCATCCTGCGGATTGGAAATAAAGAAAGCGATTCCGCACAGCAAGATTGTTCCCGCCGCGATATACAGCGGCAGGTGCGCAATGCGGACAGGCAGAGCCTTTCGGACGGGCAGTGCCCGCAAGCTTTGAAGAGCATCCCTTTGAAGCAGGCAGGCCATATCATCCTGCCGATTCTGCACGGACAACGCTGTTTGAACGCGTTCCTGCAGGCCGCAAGCATCCGCCTTTCGCGCTGCCGATATTGTACTGACGGGTATCACCGCTGCCGCAAGTCCTGCCAAGATAGGCGGACACAGGATGCTCAAAAGCAGGTACAGCATCCGCTTCTGCATGGGGATAAAGAATGACGCTGCCAGGATGGCGGCGAAAAGCACCGCCCCGGCCATCATCCCCCAGCACATCCAGCGAACCGCACGCAAAACGCGCATGCGTCCCTTGACGGGGCGCAGTGCCGATTTGATCCCGTTCATTTCTTAGCGCGCCTCCGACGTATACGCGCCTCACGCGGACGCACAAAGCAGGCGGCAAGCAGATCCAGCGTCAGCCCCATGCCCGCCATGAAAGCCATGTTTTCCCATTTGATCGCGGCGAAATTCATATAATCATAAATGCTGTACATGGTGTAGGACAGGCTCATGAGCGTACTTTTCAGCATTCCCGTCTGATCGGCAATCAGGGACATCAAGCCCATCACGGGGCTGAAGATAAAGCCGTTAAAGTTAAAGACAGAGCCCGTACTGACCAGTATTCCGCCCGAATAGTAGGAGGATGAAGACAGAAGTGTATCATAGTTGCTGCCGATGTACACAAGGCTGATCACCGACGGCACGATCGTTACGATACCGATAAAAAATACCATCAGGTAAGACACCACCGTGGCCGATACCGTACGGCGAAAAATTGCGGATGCAAACACGCCCACGCTCAGCGTGGCAAAAGCGGTAACCAGCAAGAACAGTTCGCCCACCAGAATATCCGTCAGTGCAACTCCGCCCGTAACCAGCGCAAGGCACATGGACGGCATAGCCGCCACCAGCAAAAGCGCCATATATCCGAGGGATTCCAGCAGCTTGCCTGCCACAATGCGCACTGCGCCCGTGTTGGTCACCAGCAGCATATCCAGCGTCTGCCTTTCGCGCTCGCCTGCAATGCAGCCGGCCGTCATGGCAGGGGCAATGAGCAGGATCATCGCAAACTGAATGGCCAGCATGCCGGCATACGCCTGCACACCCTGCTGCATCACATAAATGGATACCGTCGGCCGGGCAAATACCTTGAACGCCATCATCAGGCCCAGTGCCAGAATCAGCGCACCATACAGGGTAATCACAATCGGCGTTTTAACGGAGCGCATGCGCCGCCGCGCCGAGGAGGCCAGAATGGGGTTAATCATCTTGCGTCACCTCCATAAACACTTTTTCAAGATTCAGGGGAGCACGATGGAAATCAGCCACGGCGATATCATCGGCCAACAGCTTTTTCAGCAGCTGCGCCGCCGCCTGCTCATCGCTGTCAAAGGCAACGCGGAGCAGCCTTTCATCCGTCAGTTCAATCCCCGTCACGCCCGGGAATTCCTTCAGGATCACAGCCGCCGCATCCACCTGATCGTTCAAAAGGCGGATATCCAGCGGTGCATTGCCGTTCATTTTTTTTGAGAGCGCATCCACCGAGCCGGAGAAAACCAACTTGCCGTGGTCGATAATCGTCAGCGAATCGCACATTTCGGACAGTTCGGGCAGAATATGGGAGGAAATCAGCACCGTTTTTCCCATGTCCTTCAGGCTGCGCAGCACATCTTTCATTTCGGCGCGGGCACGGGGA
>CAVFPH010000006.1:0-40633 GCA_963624325.1 bacterium | reverse complement strand
CTTCCAGCTCACGGATGTTGCTTTCCACCCGCTCTGCAATCATCTGGAACACATCATCGCTGCAGTGCATCATTTCGGTCTGCGCGCGCTTGCGCAGAATGGCAATGCGCGTTTCAAGGTCGGGGCGCTGGATATCGGCAATCAGACCCCACTCAAAGCGGCTGCGCAGGCGCTCTTCCAAACGCGGAATCTCGCGCGGCGGGCGATCGCTGGCGATAATGATCTGTTTGCCTGCCGTATGCAGGGCATTGAAGGTGTGGAAAAATTCCTCCTGCGTACTGGTTGCGCCGGCGATGATTTGGATATCGTCGATCAGCAGCACATCCACATTGCGGTATTTTTCGCGGAAGGCGGCATTCTGACCCGTCTGAATCGCCGAAATAAGCTCATTCATAAAGGTTTCGCTGGTAACGTAGTTGATGCGCACATTCGGATTTGCCTGCAGCATATAGTGGCCGATGGCATGCATCAGGTGCGTTTTTCCAAGACCCACGCCGCCGTATATGAACAGCGGATTGTAGGCCTCAGCCGGAGCTTCCGCAACTGCAAGGCAGGCAGCATGCGCAAAGCGGTTGCTGTTGCCCACCACAAAGGAATCAAAGGTATACTTGGGGTTCAAAAAGGCAGGCAGCGGCTGAACGTTTTCCGGGGCGCTCTTGTAGGATTCCGCCTCGGAGGGCGTAAGGAGCTTCACATGCATGGGCTTCGCTGCCGCCTGGGACAGTGCCTCCTCAATCATGGGCGCATAGCGCTTATTGACAAACTGCTGATAAAAATCGGTCGCAGCCTGCAGCACAAAGGTATCGCCGCGCAGTTCCACGGGGGTGAGAGCGCTCTTAATAAAGGTATTATAGCTAACCTCGGTTATCTCGTTGCGCAGGATATCGCAGGCGTCGTTCCAAATCTGCACGGTTTCCAATGTTGAGGCCCCCATCTGTATATTATCAGTGTATATTGTAATCCGGCTCTGCACGGCAAAATGAGCAAAAAAAACAGCCCCACCCGTCCTGCGCATTGGCAGGCGGTGGATAACTTTCGGTGGATAAACCATCGGCCTGTCTGAATCACGGGCTTATCATAGCAGATTTACAGCAAAAAGGCAATAGTTATCCACAGTCTTTCTTTTTGCAAGCCATACAGACGGTGTTTTGCGCCATTGCGCTATCCCTTGTGGAGGGCAGCATGCCAAGATACAAGAAAGGGAAAATTCGCCTTTTTTGTGTGCGTATTTATGCATTATTCAGTTTGTATATTCATTTACAAAATTTTTATTTTTTTCGGGTTTCCCGCATCGGGTTCTGTGATTTCCGCCAAAATCATGTTATAATACAAACAGATCCGAAGGCATGCGGTGCCGCGGCTTTTGCCGTGTTTCCGCCGGCATGGTTTGAGGGAAACACATCTCCCCTTTGGATTTGCGCTTTGCAAGTAGACAAAGCGCGTTGTTTGTGGTAACCTTGTATCCGCTGATTGGAGGCAGATGTATGGCATCGCAGGAGCAAATAACGCTGCTGCTGCTGCCCTGGCTCGGCACGGGCTTTTTGCGGTGCAGCGGCCTTGCGCAGCAGATAACAGCCTGCCTGAACAGCTGCGATATTGTCCATTCGTCCATTGCCTCGCTGCTGAAAACCCTGGACGAAATGATTTTTCGTTCTCTGCGCGACAGCACACATGGGGACATGCGCGTCCTTTTGGATGACGGCCGCACGATGCGTGTGCGCGTAGACGATGTTGATGCCATGGCGGATGAGGCGCTGTACTTTGCGCTGCAGCTGCTGCCGCGCAATCCGGAGCAGTATCAGCGCCTGCGTCAGTTTGCCATGACGCACGAAAGCCTGTCCGCACTGCGAACGCTGTATCTGCGTTTCGCGGCATTTCAAACGCCGGACGAGCTGAAATTGATCGCGCGCACCGTGCGCGGCGCTTATCCGCCTTATCGCTGGCACAGCTGGCTGCAGTAATGCATATCACGGGATCTGCTGATCCGTAAAGAGGGAATTACATTGGGTAAAATCATTGCCATTACCAATCAAAAGGGCGGCGTGGGCAAGACCACCACGGCGGTCAACCTGTGCGCATGCCTTGCCGAGCAGGGACGCAAAACGCTGCTGGTGGATGCCGATCCGCAGGGAAACGCCGCCAGCGGTGCGGGAGCCAAGGCCGGGGCGCAGACCCTGTACGAGGTGCTGCTGGGAACGGCAACAGCCGAAAAGTGCATTGTATCCTCTGCCATGGACGGCATGGACGTGCTGCCCGGTGATATCCGTCTGGCTGCTTGCGAGGTGGAAATGGTGCAGATGGAGCGGCGCGAGTACCGTCTTCGTGCCGCGCTTCGCACGATCTCAGATCGCTACGATTATATTTTGATTGACTGTCCCCCGTCCCTCGGACTTCTGACCATCAACGCGCTGACCGCATCAAACAGCGTGCTGATCCCCATCCAGTGCGAATACTACGCGTTGGAAGGCGTCACCAGCCTGATGGACACGGTGGCCCGCATCAAGCGCGGCCTGAATGCCGCCCTGGATATCGAGGGCGTACTGCTTACCATGCTGGATGGGCGGACAAACCTGGGGCTGCAGGTGGTGGCGCAGGTCAAAAAGCATTTCCGCGGCAAGGTTTTTGCCACCATTGTACCGCGCAATGTCCGTCTGGGCGAGGCACCCAGCCATGCGCTTCCCATCAACCGCTATGATCCCCGTTCCACAGGTGCGGAGGCATACCGCTCTCTTGCGCGTGAAGTGATGAGCCGCAACGGCGATAAGCCCGCAAAATAAGCAATTTTCTGCAGTCCCTATTTTAAGGAGGAGACTTCTCTATGGCAACCAAGCGAGGCCTTGCGCGCGGCCTGGATGCGCTGCTTCCCGAAACCGATATGCCCGCCGGCACGACGGAGATTGCAATCAGTCAGCTGGATCCGAACCCCGATCAGCCGCGGCGCAGCTTTGATGCGCAGGCGCTGGAAGCGCTGGCGGACAGCATCCGTCAGGCGGGTGTACTGCAGCCATTGCTGGTGGTTGAAAACGGCGCGCGCTATCGGATTGTGGCCGGTGAGCGGCGTTACCGTGCGGCGCGGATGGCCGGGCTGCAAAGCGTTCCCTGCATCGTGCGTGAAATGTCCGAGCAGGAGCGCATGGAGGCTGCGCTGATTGAAAACCTTCAGCGGGAGGATCTGAACCCCATCGAGGAGGCCGCGGGAATCCGCGCCCTGATGGAGGAATGCGGCTATACGCAGGAGCTTGCGGCCAAGCGCGTGGGGCGTTCGCGTCCCGCGGTTGCAAATTTGTTGCGCCTGCTTCAGCTGCCCGAATCCATTCAGCAGATGGTAAAGGATGGGGAGCTCTCGGCAGGTCATGCCCGTGTGCTGGCTGGCATTCCCGATGAAAGCCGCCAATTGGCCCTTGCCGAGTGCGCGGTGCGGGAGGGTATGTCCGTGCGCGAGCTGGAAAAGCTTGCCGCCATGCCGGATGAAAAGCCTCAAAAGCCTGCCCCGAAGCCCTTGCCGTCCGAGCTGAATGACATGCAGGAACGCCTGCAAAATGTGCTTGGGGTACGTACCTCTCTGCGCGGCAGCCTGAAAAAAGGCAAGATCATCCTGCAGTACGATTCCGCCGAGGAGCTGGAAGCCATCTACGAAGCCATGGAACGGCTGGAAAATGAGTGAGGTATAAATCACATGGCAGATTACAAGCGGGACAGGCTGCTCCGCCGTTCGCGCAGGACGATTGCATTGGCCGTTGTTTTTTTGCTTTTGTTTCTTGCGCTGATTGCTGCGCTGAAAACAGTGGATGTCCGTTCGATCGGGCCAAACGGCTCATCGGTGGGTTTGTCCGCGCTCAACAGCGCCGTTCGTCAGCGGATGGGTCTGCAGGATGGCAGCTATGATATCAAGTGGTACAATATCACCGATATGCTGGGCAAACTTTGCATTTTGACTGTCCCCAGCTTTGCGCTGCTCGGCTTGTGCCAGCTTTTCCGCCGCAAAAGCCTAAAGCGTGTAGATCCCGACCTTTTTGCTCTGGCAGGCCTGTATATCGTGCTGGGCATTGCCTACGTGCTGTTTGAAAAAGTCATTGTCAACTACCGTCCCGTTATCCTGGAAACGGCGCTGGAGGCCTCTTTTCCCTCCTCCCACACGATGCTGGCAATATGCCTGGTCTCATCCGCGTTGGTGCAGGCCGGGCGGCGCGTCCGCAGCTCCGCCCTTTTGTTCCTGCTGGATGTGCTGGGCGTGCTGATCATGCTGGTGATGACCGTCGGCAGGCTGGCTTCGGGCGTTCACTGGTTCACGGATGTGCTGGGCGGCGTGCTTCTGGGCGCGGCGCTGTCATCGCTTTATGCCGGCATCGTGGCGCGGCTGAATGCCGGGCAAGACTGACAATGCGGCATCTTCCCGGGCAGGCAATATTTTTCAGCCTGCCCGTTTTTTGGCTTAAAAAATCCTGCAGAATAATTGTCAATGTTTTATTTTCATGATACAATAACCGCTGTACCATCTGGGGAGGAATGAATGCATGGAAACGAAGACGCTGATTGCGCAGATTGTTGACGAAGCCGTCCGGGCCGCCTATCCCGGCGTTGATGCCGGCATCAATTACGAGGCGCTGCTGGAGGTTCCGCCCGACAGCAAAATGGGAGATTTTGCCTTTCCCTGTTTTAAGCTATCCAAAGCGCTGCGCATGGGGCCGCCCATGATTGCCCAAAAGCTGGCGGCGGCGATCAACCATCCCGATTTCTGTACCGCTCAGCCCGTAAACGGTTATTTAAATTTCTTCCTGAACCGAGAGAACTTTGCAAAGGATATCCTGCAAAAGGTGATGGCTGCGCCCGATCGCTGGGGCAGCGGCGATGAGGGAAACGGCAAAACCGTGGTGCTGGACTATTCCAGCATCAATATTGCCAAGCGCTTCCACATCGGCCACCTGAGCACCACGATGATCGGCAATTCGCTGTGCCGTATCTATGGCTTTTTGGGCTGGAAGACCGTATCCGTCAACCATTTGGGAGACTGGGGTACGCAATTCGGAAAAATGATATGCGCCTACAAAAAGTGGGGCAGCAAAGAAGAAGTGGAAAAGGGCGGCGTGGACGCGATGACCGCGCTCTATGTGCGCTTCCATGAAGAGGCCGAAAAGCATCCGGAGCTGGAGGATGAAGGGCGCGCCTGGTTCAAAAAGATCGAGGACGGCGACCCCGAGGCCATGGAAATTTTCAGCTGGTTCAAAGATGTTACGCTGAAGGATGCCAGCCGCGTATATGACAAGCTGGGCGTCCAGTTTGATTATTACACCGGGGAGAGCTTCTACCACGATAAGACCGACCGTGTAGTAACGGAGCTGAAGGAAAAAGGCCTGCTGACCGAGAGCGAGGGGGCGCAGGTGGTGGATTTGAGCGAGGACAATATGCCCCCCTGCCTGATTCTAAAGAGCGACGGCACCACCATTTATGCCACGCGCGATCTGGCGGCCATTTTCTACCGCAAGGATAACTTCCGCTTTGACAAGTGCCTGTACGTGGTTGCCTATCAGCAGGATCTGCACTTCCGCCAGGTGTTCCGCGTGGTGGAAAAGATGGGCTATCCGTGGGCCAAGGATCAGCTGATTCACGTGGCTTTCGGCATGGTCAGCTACGAAGGGCAAAGCCTGTCCACCCGCAAGGGACATGTGCTTTACCTGGATGATCTGCTCAACCGCGCCGTGGAAAAGGCGCTGGCGATCATCGAGGAAAAATCGCCCAACCTTGAAAACAAGGAAGAGGTTGCCCGTCAGGTGGGTGTCGGCGCCGTCATTTATTCCGATCTGCAGAACAGCCGCATCAAGGATATCGATTTCTGGTGGGATCGTGCGCTGAACTTTGACGGAGATACCGGCCCTTATGTACAGTATACCTACACCCGCTGCTGCTCCGTATTGCGCAAAGCCGGGGATGTAAGCAGTCAAATGGACTATTCCGCACTGCTGGATGATGAGGCGCAGGCCGTTCTGCGTCTGCTGGCCCGCTTCCCGGAGGATGTGCGCGCAGCCTGCCGCACCAACGAGCCTTTCATGATCACCCGTGCCGTCACGGATATCGCCAAGGCCTACAATAAGTATTACTATGAACATCGCATTCTGGATGGCGAGCCCGAACAGATTGCCGCCCGTCTGCAGCTGACCGATGCCGTACGCCATGTGATCAAAACCGGCCTGTACCTGATCGGCATGGAAGCGCCGGAGCGGATGTAATCATTCATGGTACAGCCTTCATCATCAGATCCGGAAGAGGGGTATTGCATGCATTTTACCAAAATGCAGGGAATCGGCAACGATTATCTGTTTATCAACTGTTTTGAAGAATATGTGCCGAATCCCGCGCTTCTGGCGGTGGATATGTGCCGCGAGCACACGGGTGTCGGCGCAGATGGCATTGTGCTGCTGGAGCCGGGTGAAAGTTCTCCCTTCGCCATGCGAACCTTCAATCGGGATGGCAGTGAAGCGGAAATGTGCGGCAATGCCGCCCGCTGCCTTGCCAAGTACGTATACGAGCGCGGCATGACCGCCGATACGGCGTTTTCTTTGGATACCAAAAGCGGCATTCACGATGTGCAGCTGCATTTGCAGGACGGCAAAGTGGACGCCGTTACGGTCGATATGGGGACGCCGGAACTGAATCCCGCCCAGATTCCCGTAGACCTGCCCGGCCAAATGGTCCTCCGGCACCGTCTGCAGGTGCTGGGGCAGATGTGGTTTATCACCTGTGTCAATATGGGCAATCCGCACTGCGTAATCTTTGTGCGGGATCCTGAAGTGCTGGATTTGAATGCCATCGGCCCCGCATTTGAGCATTATTCGCTGTTTCCCAAGCACACCAATGTGGAATTTGTCCGCGTAGTCAGCCGGGATGTGCTGCAGATGCGTACCTGGGAGCGCGGTGCGGGTGAAACGCTGGCCTGCGGCACGGGTGCCTGCGCGTCTCTGGTGGCTGCGGTGCTTTGCGGCCATGCGGACCGCAAGGTGCTGGTAAAGCTCGCCGGCGGCGATCTGCACCTGAACTGGAATGCCGAGGACAACCACGTATATCAAACCGGCCCTGCCGCCTTTGTCTTTGACGGCGAATGGCTGGGCTGATTTTTTCGAACGCATTATCTTTTTTACAGAAAGGAGTCTGTTTTGCATGCCTGCACTGAACCCGTATCTTGCCTCCATGCCGGCAGGCTACCTTTTTCGTGAGGTTTCAAAGCGCATAGAGGATTATCAGCGCAGGCATCCGGACGACAAGGTCATCAGCCTGGGTGTCGGAGACGTTACGCGCCCGCTTTCCCCCGCGATCACGCAGGCCATGGCATCCGCCGCGCTGGAGATGGGCACGCGGGAAGGCTTTCGCGGATACGGTCCGGAGGGCGGCTATCCTTTTCTGATCAAGGCAATATACAAAAACCTCTATGAGCCGCGCGGGATTTCCCTGTCTCAGGATGAAATATTCATATCCGACGGTGCCAAGAGCGATACGGCTGCCCTGCAGGATCTGCTGTCCTCCGAGGCGCGCATCGCCGTCGCCGACCCGGTATACCCCGTCTATGTTGACAGCAATGCCATGGCCGGGCGTGCGGGGCAATACCGAAACGGCCTGTGGTCCCAGATCGAATACATGCCCTGCGTGGCGGAAAACGGCTTTATGCCGCCGATTCCGCGTCATTATGTCGATGCGGTGTATCTGTGCTTTCCCAACAATCCCACCGGCGTATCCCTGACATTGTCCGAGCTTCAGCGCTATGTGGACTGGGCCGTCCAGAACGGCGTATTGATTTTCTACGACGCCGCATACAGCGCTTTTATCACCTCCTCTACCGTGCCGCGCAGCATCTATGAGTGTCACGGGGCTAAGAACTGCGCCATTGAATGCGGCTCCTTTTCAAAGCTTGCCGGCTTCACGGGTGTTCGCTGCGGTTACTGCATTGTGCCGCATGAGCTCTACGGCGGCACATTGCACCGTATGTGGCAGCGCTGGCAGGCTGCGCACCGAAACGGCGTATCCTATCCCGTGCAGCGTGCGGCGGAAGCCGTGTTCTCGCCTCAAGGCATGCGGGACTGCCGGGATAATATCGACTACTATATGAACAACGCCCGCGTGATCCGCAATGCCTTGCGCGGCGCGGGGCTGAAGGTATTCGGCGGGGTGGATGCGCCTTATGTATGGCTGAAAACGCCCGGCGGCATTTCGGGCTGGCAGTTTTTGGATTTTCTGCTGGAACACGCGCAGGTGGCCGGCACACCCGGCGAGGGGTTCGGCCCCAGCGGTTCGGGATATTTTCGGCTTACCGCCTTCGGTACCGCCGAGGATACGCAGGAGGCCGTCGCGCGCATCTGCCGTGCATTGTAAGTACAATTTACTTTCAAAAATTACATTGCCTGTTTGATTGTTTCGTACTATAATGGGAATGGTATGGGAGTGCAGAGGCCTCGGTTTGGATTGCCGATTTGGCTTTTGTGCGATACTTTTCCTGTTTTTTTGATATTCAGAAGGATGGCATGCAAATTAATGGGCGTTATACAGCGTTTTTTTCGCATCCCGGGGGCAGACGGCAAGCCGCTTGCGCATGATGAAGCGGTAAAGCTTTACAAAGAGAATATTTCCATTGCATGGCCCTCCACCATTGAAGGGGCACTGATGAGCATTATCAGCTCGGTCGATACCGCCATGGTGGGTACGCTGGGCACCGCTGCCATTGCAAGCGTGGGTTTGACCACGCAGCCGCGTATGATTCTGCTGGTTGTGGCGCAGGCGCTTTGCGTGGGCACGACAGCCATTTGTGCCCGCCGCAAGGGGGCAAATGATCAAAAGGGCGCAAATGCCTGCCTCAATCAGTCGATGGGGCTGATCACCGTGCTTGGCATCTTGATGACGCTGATCGGCTATTTCGGGGCGGAATGGCTGATGAAGCTTGCAGGGGCCAATGAGGATACGCTGGAAATGAGCGTAGCCTACTTCCGGATTATCAGCCTGGGACTGCTGTTTAACTGCTGGTCGCTTTGCATCTGCGCCGCCATGCGCGCAATCGGCAAAACGCAGATTACCATGATCACCAACATCACGGCCAACCTGGTAAATGTCTGCCTGAATTACGTGCTCATCAACGGCAAGCTCGGTTTTCCCAAGCTCGGCGTCCGCGGCGCGGCCATTGCCACCGTGTGCGGTACGTTTGTTTCCTGCATGATTGCCATCCGCTTTGCCTGCCGCAAGGGCGGATACTACCATCTTGGGCTGTCCAAGTTTGACCGTACCACCCTGCAGAGCCTGGGCAGCGTAGGCTCGGGCTCCATTCTGGAATCGGCGTGTCTGCGCATCGGCTTTTTCATTACGGCCAAGATGGTCGCGGGCGCGGGTACGGCGGTATTTGCCGCATATCAGATTGTATCCCAGGTTTCCTCCCTGTCCTTTACATTGGGAGACGGCGTTGCAAGCGCCGGCACGGCCCTGGTAGGGCAAAGCCTGGGCGCCAAGCGCAAGGATCTTGCCCGTGCGCATACCAGGGTATGCCGCAAAATCAGCATTGTCCTGTCGCTGGGACTGATGATTATCATCTTTGCCCTGCGGCGTCAGCTGGCACTGCTGTTTACCACCGATGAGTCCGTCATCACCGGCGCTACCATGTCCTTCTATGTGCTGATTTTGGGCATGATGCCCCAGAACGGCCGCGTGATTTACTCCGGCTGTCTGCGCGGCGCGGGCGATGTGCGCTATGTTGCCGTATGCGCCCTGCTGAGCGTCACAGTGCTGCGGCCCATCCTGACCTATCTTTTCTGCTATCCCATTGATCAGGCGCTGCCGGGCTATTACATTTCGGTCATGGGTCCGTGGATTGCGTTTGTAATCGATGCCTTTGTCCGTCAGGCGCTGCTCAGCAGCCGTGTAAAGAAGGATGCCTGGCTTGAAAAGAAGCTCGCCTGAGCATCCCTGCCGCAAAGGAGGCTTTCATATGCGCGAAATACAGGCAGCCCAAATTGAGCAGGCTGTGTACGATTTGATTCTGGATGCCAGCTACAAGATCGGGGCGGATGTATGCGATGCGGTTCAGCGCTATCGGCAGGAGGAACCCTCCCCCACCGGTCAGTCCGTGCTGGATCAGCTGCTGGAAAATTACCGCATCGCCGCCGAGGAGCATGTTGCCATCTGCCAGGATACCGGCATGTGCGTGATCTTTTTGGATATCGGGCAAGATGTGCACATTGCCGGCGGTGATCTGATCGAAACGCTGAACAGTGCGGTTCGCCGTGCCTATGCAGACGGATATCTGCGCAAGAGCGTTGTGCGGGATCCGCTCTATGACCGCGTCAACACGCGCGACAACACGCCCGCCGTTGTGCATACCCGCATTGTTCCCGGCGAGCAAGTGGATATCCTGATTACCCTGAAGGGCTTTGGAAGCGAAAACATGTCGCAGGTCAAAATGCTTGTTCCCGCCGACGGGGAAGCGGGCGTGATTGACTTTGTGGTAAATACGGTGCGGCAGGCAGGGCCGAACCCCTGTCCGCCCGTCATTGTGGGGGTTGGCATCGGCGGCACGATGGAGCAGGCAGCCCTGCTGGCCAAGCGCATGACGGCGCGCGCGCTGAATACAGTCAATCCGGATGAGCGCTATGCGAAGCTGGAAGAAGAAATTCTGCGCCGCATCAACCGCCTGGGCATCGGCCCTGCGGGGATCGGCGGACACTGCACGGCGCTGAAGGTCAATATTGCCGCCGCGCCTACGCATATCGCCGGCATGCCGGTTGCGGTCAATATGTGCTGCCACGCTGCGCGGCATGCGCATATCGTCCTGTAAAAAGGGGGTTTTACGGTGCAGATTCATATACAGCTGCCCTTGACGCGCGAAGCCCTATCTTCCCTGCGGGCAGGGGACGAAGTGCTTTTCAGCGGGGATCTATACACTGCGCGGGATGCTGCGCACAAGCGCCTGGTGCAGAGTCTATCGGAAAACCGCCCGCTTCCCTTTGACATTCGCGGCCAGCTGATCTATTATGTCGGTCCTGCGCCCGCTTCTCCCGGTCATGCGGTAGGCGCAGCCGGCCCAACCACCAGCTATCGCATGGACGCCTACACGCCCGCTTTGCTGGATGCCGGTTTGCTGGGCATGATGGGCAAGGGCAAGCGCAGTCAGGCCGTCATTGACAGCCTGGTTCATCACGGCGCGGTGTACTTTGGGGCTGTCGGCGGCGCCGCCGCCTTGATTGCCCGCCATATCACCCACAGCGAAGTGATTGCCTATGAGGACCTTGGTGCCGAGGCCATTCACCGTTTCACCGTGGTCGATTTTCCGGCGCTGGTCATTATTGACAGTCTGGGGCAAAACCTGTACGAAATCGGCCCGAAACAGTATTGTCCGGAATAGTTTATATGCTGCCCCCTTTCGCTTTGCCGGAAGGGGTTTTATTTTTTCTGCTCCACCGGGATTTTGATCTCGGTCACAAATTTATCCGTATCCTGCGTCAGGCCGTAATCTATGATCGTAATCTCCCGCGAGAAGCCGCAAATCGCCAAATCATGATCCGAAATATAGCGGATCAGCCGGCGATACTGCTCCGGTGCCTGCGGATGACTGCCGCGGAAGCATACACTGACGCACATTGTTTCGGGAAGGAATGTCGTCTTTTCCTCAAAGCTGTCTTCATCATCCAGCACCAGAAAAACGCCGTCGTACTCCTCAAGCCGCCCCTCCAGCAGGTGATCGCGCGATATGCTTACGCCGACCTTGCCGAGAAACACCGCCGCCTCCCCATGCGCCTGCGCCAGGCGGCTGGTAGGCATTTCCATATCGCGGTATTCCCGAATGCGCAGGGATTCGCTTAGCTGAAACAGGCGGCAGGGCGGCGTGCGGATCAGGGAAATCTGCCCAAGCGCTGCCGTCTGCGCATAGCGAAGCTGCTGCAGACGATTATCGATTTTCCGTTCAATCCGCTGCAGCTCCTGCCGTTTTTGCACAACCGTTTCCATTTGCTGACGCAGCTTGTTTTCTATGTTGTCCACATCACGGTTTTTGAGGAAATCCGCAATCTCCTCCAGTGGCATGTCCAAAGCCCGCAGATAGCGGATGGTATTGAATACCTCAAATTGCCGTTCCGTATAATACCGATAGCCCGATTCCGGGTCGGTATATTCGGGCGTCAAAAGTCCCAGGTGCTCATAGTGCCGAATGCTGCTGACGCTCAGATGAAACAGCCGCGCGATTTCACCGATCCGAAAAAGCTTAGGCGAACCCATTTTCGATCTCCTTGCGTTTCATGCTTTCTGTGCGGCGCAGCATCGCATACGCAATCACGCAGATGATGATGGACAGAAGGGAACCGCCTGCCGAGGCAAGCCCCATGGGAAACAGGGTATCAGGGAAGTGCCTGCAGGCAAAAAATGCGCCGGGAATGCGGACAAGAATGATGGACAGGAAATTATGCAGGAAGGAAAGCCCCGATTTTCCGCAGGCACAGAAGTATCCGCTGAAGCTGAACTGCACCCCGGCAAAGAAGCTGTCCCAGATATAGCTGCGCAGATAGTCTCCGCCTGCCGCCGCAACCGCCTCATCCTTGGTAAACAGGGAGACAACGTCCTGCGCCGTAAACTGAATCCAGATCACAATTACCAATCCGACAGTGCAGGCAATGGCAATGGCATATCCCAGCGTTTTCCGTGCGCGTTCGGGCTTCCCCGCTCCGATGTTTTGCGCTCCGATTGCGGATACGGCCGAGAGCATGGAGGAGGGAATCAGGAACAGAAAGCTGATAATCTTTTCCACAATGCCAACCGCCGCGGCATCCGTCAAGCCGCGCTGATTGGCCAGAATGGTAATCAGGATGAAGGATACCTGAATAAACCCATCCTGGGCCGCAATCGGCAAGCCGATACGCAAAATTCGCGTCAGCACCGCGCGTTTGGGACGCAGGTTGCCTGCCGTCAAGGGGATTTCCGTCGGATGACGGCGCAGTGCAGCCAATGCCGTCAGCACGCTGATCATCTGTGCCAGCGTCGTGCCCAGCGCTGCGCCGACAGGCCCCATGCGCAGTGCCCCCATAAACAGGTAGTCCAGTGCAATATTCGCCGCGCAGGCCACCGCCACAAAGTGCATGGGGCGTCTTGAATCCCCCATGCCGCGGAAAACGGCGCTGATGATATTATAAGCCGCAATGAAGGGAATGCCGAGAAAGCAGATGGTAAGATACTGAACCGTTCCCTTCAGCGCAGCCTCGGGCGTGGACATCAGGCAGGCAACCGGACGCGCGCACAGCACCAGCACCGCCGTCAGCACCAGCACAATGCCCGCAAACAGCGTGATTGTGTTGCCGATGCAGTCGGCAGCTTTGCTTTTTTCCTTTGCGCCGACAGCCTGTCCGATGGACACGGTGGAGCCCATGGTAATGCCCACAAGGATGACGGTAAGGACATGCATGACCTGACTGCCGACAGAAACAGCCGTTGTGCTTGCCACGCCTTCATATTGGCCGATGATAAACAGATCGGCCATTCCGTACAGGGTCTGCAGAAAGTAGGACAGCAAATACGGCAGTGAATAGCAAATGATGTTTTTCAGCACGCTTCCGCGGGTCAGGTCTCTTTGCATGGATATGCGCTCCTTTCTGCCTGCTTGGCAGAAATCAATGGGATTGCCCGCGAAGTATCATAAACTCTGCAATCGTTGCAGAGTCAATACATTTTGCAAGTTTTATTTTTCGGCTTCCCGCTTTTTGCCGTATTTTGTCGACGTACAGCGGTGATTTGGCATTATTGATTTTGAAAATATGCATTTCGCGATTACAGCAAATGAATCATCAGCATATATCCTGCCGTGCCGAGCACAATGCTGAGCAGCGTGTTGTGCCGCCAATGGTATGTAAGCACCACGATCATAACGCCCAGCAGCTGCGGAATGGTCTGCACGGCGGACTGCGAAGGAATATCCTTCAAACAGTAGATGACCAGCACGGCCATGATGGCCGCGGGCAATGCCTCACCCAGCTTGGTCAGCCACTGCGGCACAGCGCTGTCTTTGCGCACCAATGCAAAGGGAAGGGCACGCATTGCAAATGTGCAAAGGGCACTGACCAGAATAACGGCCAGCGTATGCATGGTCATGCCTGCTTCATCTCCTGCCTGTTCAAAATCAGCAATGCCGCGGATGTCGCCAAAAGGGCGGGCAGCATAAAACTGCTGCTGCCGAAAATCAGCAGGCAGACAATCGCAATGCCGCCGCCAAGCAAGGCCGGCGCATGCTTTTTGGTGTGCTCCCACTGATCCATCAGGAGGATCACAAACAGCGCCGTCATGCAAAAGTCAATGCCCGTCAGATCAAAAGGCAGTGATTGTCCCGCCGCCGCCCCCAGGACAGTGCCCAGCAGCCAATAGATGCGGCACAGCACTGCCACATAATACATTACGTCCTGCCGATCGGGATCATCCCGACTCAGGCTGCAGTTTACCGCGTAGCTTTCATCCGTCATGGTATAAACCATATACGGCATCCTTTTCCCCATCGCGCGGAAATCGCCGATATAGCTCAGGCTGTAAAAGGCCTGACGGCTGTTCATCAATAAAGCCGTTACGGCAACCAGACCGATGCCTGCCCCGCTTGCCAGCAGCGACACCATGGCAAACTGATAAGCACCTGTGTAGACAATCACGCTGATCAGCAGGGCAGCGTACCACGGGTATCCGTTTTCCGCCATCAGCATGCCGTAAGCCATGGCAATAAAAACATAGCTGCACAGGATGGGAATAGAATGCTTCAGCGCCTTTTTCATTGCGCTTTTATTCATGTTCTGCCTCCCGATCAAGGATAATCATCAAGGCTCTATTTCAATGCTGCCGCCGTTGACCAGGGTTTTATCATCCAGCAGCAGCAGCTTTTCGGCAAACAGCTTTGAAAAGCCGGCAATGATTGCCGAGGACACGATCAGTTCGCGGGTATCGGCCGCCACGGTTGCGCTTTCGACGGGATGATCCAGAATGATGGCGGCGGCCAGGCGAACCTGCTGCACAAAAAGCTCGCAGGCTTTGCAGTGCCGATCCCGATAGGATTGATAAAACGCCCGCACCTGCTCTTCATCCAGCCCTGTCGGAATCATCCGCTGCACCATGGCAATGCTCAGGCTTTGCTTGAGGGTGCAGATGATAATCAGGTAGGCAATGTGCACGCGGTAATAGCGCTTTTTGCGCGGTTCGGGCATAATGTGGGTGCGAACATAATTATTAATCGTGGCGGAAGTGATAATTTGTTCCTCTTTCAGCTCGGGCGGCAGATAGTCCAGATACTGCTTGAGCACCGCCACCACCTGCTCCATATACAGGCCGATATCCGGGATCTCCTGCCATTCCGGCAAGCGGAATTTCAGCAGATATTTTTCCCATCTGCGAAGTTTCGCGGCAATCAGCTGCTGATCGTAAGCCATGCTCTCCCCTCCGTTTCCCGCATAGTATATCATATGTCGCGTTCCAATGCAAAAACAAATTATGTTTTTCTCTGGTTGACACAATTTGCATTATATGTTAATCTAATATCGTTCATTAGATTTCGGAGGCTTTCTGATTATGTTCACGATTGTAACGGATACATCGGCCAACCTGGATTGCGCTCTGCTGCAAAGCCGCGGCATCACCGTGATTCCTTTTACCTTTTTTGTAAACGGGCAGGAGCAGACCTGCACCGATACTAAAGATTTTGACGGTCACGCCTTCTACGAGGCCATGCGCAGCGGAACGCAGGTAAAAACATCGCAGGTTTCCCCGCAGCAGTACATCGATGCTTTCTCCCCGCTGCTTGCCGATAACCGGGAGGTTCTCTTTATCGGCATGTCTTCCGGCATCAGCGGATCCTATCATTCCGCCGAAGTGGCCCGTCAGCAGCTTGCCGAAATTTTCCCGGACTCGGCACTGCGCATGGTGGATACGTTTGGGGCTTCCCTGGGCGAGGGGCTTTTGGCGGTATATGCCGCAGACTGCCGCGACCGCGGGATGACGCTGGACGAAACCGCCGATTACCTGCTTGCCCTTCGTCACAAAATGGCGCAGGTGTTTACCGTAGATGATCTGAACTATCTGCGCAAAACGGGCCGTCTTTCCAATGTAGGCGCCCTTGTCGGCATGGTGCTCAACATTAAGCCCCTGCTGAAGGGCGACAAAGAGGGCAAAATCGTCAGTTTTGCAAAAGTCCGCGGGCGCCGTCAATCCGTGCTGGCCATGGCCGAACGCTACAATACGCTGGTCAGCCATCCGGAGGAGCAGATTGTCGGCATCGCGCATGCCGATTGCCCGGAGGATGCCGCGCTGCTGGAATCCCTTTTGCGTGCCAAGCACCCGCCGAAGGAAATTATGACGGTCTGCTATGAGCCCGTCACCGGTTCCCATGTAGGGCCGGGCACCCTGGCCCTGTTTTTCCTGGGCGATGAAGGCGTGCGCGAAAAAATCCGCTGACAGATTCTCTTTCAAAAAGAAACAAGCTCGATGATTCTGTCTCATCGGGCTTGTTTTATTTGTTTACCTTGCCTTGATCTGCTTCAGCCGCTTCATTACATCATTTTCGCCGCGGCCGAAATAGTCATGCAGTTTGGCATATTCGTGATAGAGCCGATCATACACTTCTGTGTGCTCCGCATTGGGCTGATAGATGATATACCCCGTCCCGGCCATGTGCGCGATGGCCTCCGCAGCCGTATCGTACCCGCCCGATGCCTTGCCTGCGGCGGCAGCACCGAAAATGGCACTTCCAAGCGCCGGACCCTGCTCTGTTTCGGCCACGCGGACGGGCATTTTGAGCACATCCGCGTAAATCTGCATGGCCATGGCATTCTTTTTGCTGATGCCGCCCGTGGCGTAGAATTCATCCACCGCCACGTCATGCGCCCGAAAGTTTTCAACGATCATTCGGGTTCCGAAGGCCGTTGCCTCAATCATGGCCCGATAAAGCTCCTCCGGCTTTGTCTGCAGCGTCATGCCGAGCATCATCCCCTGCAGATCATAGTCCGTCAGAATGCTGCGGTTGCCGTTCCACCAGTCAAGCATCAGAAGGCCGCTCTCGCCGGGGCGCAGGCGCTGCGCAAGTTCGGTCAGATACTGCTGGATGTGCAGCCCGCGCTCTTTGGCCGCATCGTAATAACGTTTGGGCACCAATTCGTTTGTAAACCACGCAAAACCGTCCCCAACGCAGCTCTGCCCGGCCTCGTAGCCGAAACTGCCCGGCAGGATGCCATCCTCCACGGCGCCGCAGATGCCCGGCACGGCCCGTTCCCGATCCCCCAGGCACAAATGGCAGGTGGAAGTCCCCAGGATGGCCAGCATCTGGCCCGGGCGCGTGATGCCCACTGCCGCCGCGCCTACATGGGCATCGATATGGGCCACCGCCACGGGAGTGCCTGCCGCCAGCCCCAGCTTTTCCGCCATGGGTTTTGTTACCCCGCCCGCGCAGCTGCCAAGGGGGGATACCGGCGTTTTCAGTTTATCCTCCGCTACCGTATCCAGGCGCGGATCAAGGGCGGCAAAGAAATCTTTTGACGGGTATGCGCCGCTTTTCTTATTGTAAAAAGCTTTATAGCCGGCAATGCTTGCGCTGCGCGTGCGTCTGCCGGTCAAAAGATAAACAATATAATCACCGGCCTCCATCCATTCGTCCATCGCGGCGTAGATTTCGGGATCTTCCTGAAGCACCTGCCAAAGCTTGGGCAGCGACCATTCCCCCGATACCTTGCCGCCGTACACCGCCGGCCATGTTTCGCCCCGTTCCAGGGCGATGCGGGTCATTTCGTTTGCGCAGCGCTGGGCGGCATGGTGTTTCCACAATTTTACATAGGCATGCGGACGATCCGCGTACTTTGCCTGCAGGCACAGCGGGCAGCCGTCGGCATCCACCGGCATGGCGGTAGAGGCGGTAAAATCGATCCCGATGCCAATCACATCCTCCGCCCGGATCTGCGCCTTTGCCATAACCTCGGGAATCACGTGCAGCAGCACCTGCTCATAGTCGCCGGGATGCTGCAGTGCCCAGTCGGCAGGCAGGGGAGTGCCGGAGGGCAGGGCGGTGTCCATCACGCCGTGCGGATATTCGTAAACCGCCGTTGCAAGCACATGGCCATTTTGCACATCGCATAAAACCGCGCGTCCCGACAATGTGCCAAAGTCAAGACCGATCGTATATCTACTCATTTTCGTTTCCTTTCACTGTCATAGGGGTGTCAAAAGCATTGTAACATAATGCCCCGCACGGTGCAAGCACAATGCATTTTCCGTTTTCATGTAAAAAACAGTAATTAAGTTGCCAAACTGCTTATAAATGCGTATATTTGCGGAAATATACAAGAAATAAACAAAAAAACGCTTGCATCCGACCGAAATTTTGACTATTATATTACCCATCTCATCCCCCCATAAGGGGCGGATCCTTTAAGGAGGTTATGACTATGAAGAAAACTCGTTTGCTCTCAATGTTTGTTGCGGTGATGATGGTCCTGCTGCTTACCTCCTCCGCATTGGCAGAAACCATCGTGATTGGCGGCGGCGGCCCTCTGACCGGCGGCGCAGCCCAGTACGGCATTGCCGTTGAGCAGGGTGCTCAGCTCTACATTGACAAGATCAACGCGGAATTGGCCGCTTCCGGTTCCGACATTCAGTTTGAACTGATTTTCGAAGACAACGGCGGCGACAACACCGAAGCGCAGAATATTTTCTACCGTCTGGTTGAGTCCAAGGGCGCCGTTGCCTACCTGGGCGATGTGCTTTCCGGCAACTGCTACGTAACCGCCGAATGCGCCAATGAAGACGGCATTCCCATGGTAACGCCTTCCGCTACCAGCTATGATATCACCACCGATCATCCCACGGTGTTCCGTACCTGCTTCCTGGATCCCTTCCAGGGCGTTGTCATGGCAAACTACGCCAAGGCGCACGGCTACACCAAGGCTGCCATCCTGTACGGCAACGATGATGACTACTCCATCGGTCTGGCCGATTCCTTTGAATCCCAGTGCATCGCCAACGGCATCGAAGTGACCGCCAAGGAAAGCGGCGGCTTCTCCGATATGGACTTCTCCGCGCAGCTGACCAAGATTGCCGCTACCGATCCCGAGGTTGTGTTCATCCCCTTCTACGGTGAGCAGGCTTCCATGATCCTGAGCAAGGCCGCTTCCATCGGCATGAACGTTGTGTTCCTGGGCGGCGACGGCATCAGCAATATCGTAGACTTCATGACCGACAAGAGCCTGCTGACCGACCTGGTATACTGCGACCACTTTGACGCCAACTCCGACACCGATGTTGTTGCCCAGTTCAAGGCGGACTTCAAGGCCAAGTACGGCACTGACGTAAGCCTGTCCTTCTCCGCTACCGCGTATGACGCCGCCATGGTAATCTGCCAGGCCATCCTGCGTGCTGGCACCACCGACAGCGAAGCCATTGTTGAGCAGATCAAGACCGGCACCTTTGAGGGCGTTACCAGCACCATCACCTTTGATGATCACAACGACCCCATCAAGAGCGCCTTCATCATGACCTTTGACGAAAACGGCACCAAGAACTTCATCGAGCTCATGGGCAACGAATAATCCGACAGTTCAAGATCAGGCAATCATGGGGAAGGAGGCTCTCCTTCCCCTATCCCTGTATTTAGCGGAGCATGCAAAAACGAAATTAAACAAGGCGGGTGATACGATTTGCTGTTTTTAAATCAGCTGATCAACGGATTGCACATCGGCAGCATTTACGCGCTGATCGCACTTGGCTATACCATGGTATACGGAATTGTCAAGCTGATTAACTTTGCCCACGGCGATATCATCATGGTGGGCGCTTACGTCAGTATGCTGCTGATCAATAATTCCGGCCTGCCCTTCTACCTGGCCATCCCCATTACGATGGTTTTTTGCGCTGTTTTGGGCGTGGTCATCGAGCGTCTGGCCTACAAGCCGCTGCGCAGTGCCCCGCGCATTTCCGCGCTGATTACCGCCATCGGCGTCAGCATGTTCCTGCAGAACCTGGCGCAGCTGATTTTCTCCGCCACTCCCAAGCCCTACCCTTCCACCGTCATTTCCTCAAAGACGCTTTCGTTCGGTGAGCTTTCCGTCAACCTGCTTACCCTGATCACCCTGGGCGTTTCCATTGTGCTGATGGTTCTGCTTTCCAGCTTTGTCCGCTACACCAAGACGGGCAAGGCCATGCGCGCAGTGTCTGAGGATATGGGTGCCGCCCAGCTGATGGGCATCAGTTCCAACAACACCATTTCCATCACCTTTGCCATCGGCAGCGCGCTGGCTGCCATCGGCGCCGTGCTGTACTGCATGGCCTACCCCCTTGTATCCCCCACCATGGGATCCCTGCCCGGCCTGAAAGCCTTCATCGCGGCAGTATTCGGCGGCATCGGCATCCTGCCCGGTGCCATGATCGGCGGCTTTGTCATGGGCATTGCCGAAAGCCTGACCAAGAGCTATATTTCTTCCCAGATGTCGGACGCCGTGGTATACGGCATCCTGATCATCATGCTGCTGGTAAAGCCCACAGGTTTGCTGGGCAAGCGCGCCAGCGAGAAAGTGTGAGGTGCGGCCTATGAAATTCGACAGACGTTTTCGTGCGTGCCTGCTTAACCTCATCGCCGTCGTTGCCATCTACTTTACCTTTACGCTTTTGATCAATTCAGGCTCTCTCAACCGCTATTACCGCAACCTGGTCTACACGGTGTGCATCAACATCATCATGGCCGTCAGCCTCAACCTGACCACAGGTTTCCTGGGCGAACTGGCGCTGGGGCATGCGGGCTTTATGGCGGTGGGTGCCTTTGCCAGCGCCATCATCACCAAGCGCTGGGCCATCAGCACGGCCATCTCCTTCCCCGTTGCGCTGCTTACCGGCGGTCTGATTGCCGCCCTCTTCGGTCTGATCATCGGTATCCCCGCGCTGCGTCTGAAGGGCGACTATCTGGCCATCATTACGCTTGGTTTCGGTGAAATCATCCGCGTCATCATCACCAACATTTCCATCACCGGCGCGGCCAAGGGATTGTCCGGCATTCCCAAGCTGACTGACTTTAATTACGTATACATCATCATGGTGCTGATTATCGCCGCCATGTTTACCCTGGGACGTTCCCGTCACGGCCGCGCGATTATCTCCGTGCGTGAAAACGCCATCGCGGCCGAGTCAACCGGCATCCCGGTGTTTCGCTACAAGGTGTTTGCCTTTACGCTGGCGGCGTTCTTTCCCGGCGTTGCGGGTGCCCTGTATGCCCATCAGCAGGGCAGCGTCAGCGCATCAACATTTGACTACAACAAGTCCATTGACTACCTGGTAATGGTTGTTCTGGGCGGCATGGGATCCATCACAGGCTCCATTCTGTCCGCAGCCGTGCTCTCCCTTCTGCCCGAATATCTGCGCGACCTGACCAGCCTGCTAAACAGCATCCTCCCCTTCAAGATTGCCGACCCGCGCATGCTGATCTATTCCCTGGTGCTGATCCTGATGATGATCTTCCGCCCGAAGGGACTGCTTGGCACGGCCGAATTCTCCCTGCTGTCGGTATGGGAGTTCTGCGGACGCTGGCTGCGCAAAGGATGGGCGGCAATATCCAAGGTGCTTCCCAAGCCCAAGAAAAAAGCAGTTACCATGCCCGAAGTGCCCAAGTACGATTATGTCAACTTTGATCTGCCCGTGATGGAAGCCAAGGGGCTGGGCATTCACTTTGGCGGTTTGCAGGTGGCCGAGAATGTCAACCTACACCTGATGGACAATGAGATTGTCGGCCTGATCGGCCCCAACGGCGCAGGCAAAACCACCATCTTCAACATGCTGACGGGCGTATATCAGCCGACCTCGGGTGACATTACCCTGCTTGGCAAGAGCATTGTGGGCCATCCCACCCATTACATCACCGCAAACGGCATCGCCCGCACCTTCCAGAACATCCGCCTGTTCAAGTCCATGACGGTCATTGAAAACATCAAGGTTGCTTTCCAGACCCGCATGCACTACACCGCCATGGAGGGTATCGTCCGCGCACCGCGCTATTCCAGGGAGGAACGCGGCATCGACATCCGCGCCCGCGAACTGCTGAGCGTATTCGATATGGAAGACGTAGCCGATGTGCCTGCCGACAGCCTGCCCTACGGCCAGCAGCGCAAGCTGGAAATCTGCCGTGCCCTGGCCAGCAACCCCAAGGTTTTGCTGCTGGATGAACCTGCCGCCGGCATGAACCCCAAGGAAACGGAAGAACTGATGCAGGCCATCCGCATCATCCGTGACCGCTTCTCGGTAGCCATCCTGCTGATTGAACACGATATGAAGCTGGTCATGGGCATCTGCGAGCGCATTTATGTGCTGAACTACGGCCGCATCATTGCGGAGGGCACGCCCGACGAGGTAAGCCACAATGCTGAGGTGATTGCCGCTTATCTGGGTTCCGCTGCCCAGGAAGAAACGGAGGGTTAAGATATGCTGAGCGTAGATAAGCTGAATGTATACTACGGCGCCATTCATGCCCTGCATGATATTTCCTTCCATGTGGATACCGGCGAAATCGTCACCCTGATCGGTGCCAACGGCGCCGGAAAAACCTCCATTCTGCAGTCCATATCTGCCCTGATTCCGCGCCGCAGCGGCACCATCACCTTTGACGGCAAGGATCTGTCCCACATTCCGGCACATCGGCTGATCGCCATGGGGCTGACGCAGGTACCCGAAGGCCGCCGCGTATTTTCCACCATGACGGTCATGGAAAACCTGGAAATGGGTGCCTTTACCCGCCACAACCGTGCGGAGCTGCAGCAGGATCTGGAAATGGTATTTGCGCATTTTCCGCGCCTCAAGGAGCGCATGAAGCAGTATGCCGGCACGCTGTCGGGCGGCGAGCAGCAGATGCTGGCCATGGGACGCGCGCTGATGAGCCATCCGAAGCTGCTGATGATGGATGAGCCTTCCATGGGTCTCTCCCCCATCCTGGTGCAGGAAATTTTCAGCATCATCAAGGAAATCAACAAATCGGGCACCACCGTGCTGCTGGTGGAGCAGAACGCGCACATGGCCCTCTCCATTGCCAACCGTGCCTACGTGCTGGAAACCGGCAAAATCATCAAGGAGGGCGACGCCGCGGCGCTGCTCTCGGATGACGATGTACGCCGCGCATACCTTGGCAATTGACAATTTGCAAAAACGGTCGGGCACTTTTGTCCGATCGTTTTTTATGTTTTTTTGCTGTTCACCTGTTGCAGTTTGCCGAAATTGTGATACAATAGCGCGTCTGTTTTTTTTCGAAGTGCAGACACGCAGTATCCTTGTGCAGTCGTTTTTCCTGAATGCTGTTCGTCCGGGTATATACCCGGTGTATTCTGAAAGGAGCGCACTTTATGACCAAGTACATCTTCGTTACCGGCGGTGTTGTTTCGGGGCTCGGCAAGGGCATCACGGCAGCTTCCCTGGGACGCCTGCTTAAAAACCGCGGTTTGAAAGTAGCGGCGCAGAAGCTGGATCCATACATCAACGTTGACCCCGGAACCATGAGCCCCATCCAGCACGGTGAAGTCTATGTAACCGAGGACGGGGCCGAAACCGATTTGGACTTGGGCCATTATGAGCGCTTTATCGACGAGGATTTGAACAAATACTCCAATTTGACCACAGGCAAGGTGTTCTCCCGTGTTCTCAGCCGCGAGCGCCGCGGGGAGTACCTGGGCGGCACGGTGCAGGTCATTCCCCATGTAACGGACGAAATCAAGCATTTTATTTATCAGGTAGGCAAAAACACAAACGCGGATGTGGTCATTACCGAAGTCGGCGGCACCACGGGAGATATCGAAAGTCAGCCCTTCATTGAGGCCATCCGTCAGGTCGGGCGCGAGGTCGGCCCCGAAAATGCGCTCTATATTCACGTCACCCTGGTACCCTATCTGCGGGCCTCGGGCGAGCATAAATCCAAGCCCACCCAGCACTCCGTCAAGGAGCTGCAGGGCATGGGCGTAAACCCGGATATCATCGTGCTGCGCACGGATGAAAAAATCGAGGATCCTTCCATTGTCCGCAAGATCGCCAATTTCTGCAATGTCAGGCCGGACTGCGTAATTGAGAACACCACCCTTCCCATCCTCTATGAAGCCCCGCTGATGCTGGAAGAAGCGCACCTTTCGGATATTGTCTGCCGTGAACTGCACATTGATGCTCCCGCGCCCGATATGACGCAGTGGCGTGAAATGGTGGAGCGCATCCGCCATCCGCAGGGCACTGTCCGCATTGCCATGGTAGGCAAATATATGCAGCTGCATGATGCCTACCTTTCCGTGACCGAGGCGCTTCGTCATGCCGCCTACGCCCTTGGGCGCAGCGTGCAGATTGACTATGTGGATTCCGAGACCGTCAACGAGGGCAATGTTGCCGAAACGCTGGGTAACGCCGACGGCATTCTGGTGCCGGGCGGCTTTGGAGAGCGCGGCATCGAGGGCATGATCGCATCGGCACGCTACGCGCGCGAAAACGGCAAGCCATACCTGGGCATTTGCCTGGGCATGCAGATTGCGGTAATTGAGTTTGCCCGTCATGTGGTCGGCTGGGCAGATGCCAACTCCCACGAATTCAACCCCAACGGCGCCCATTCCGTGGTGGATTTCATGCCCGATCAAAATGACGAAATCGATAAGGGCGGCACGCTGCGCCTTGGCGCGTATCCCTGCGTGATCCGGCCGAACACCACCCTGGCCCGCTGCTACGGCTCGGAGCAGATCTCCGAGCGTCACCGTCACCGTTACGAATTCAACAACCTGTACCGCGATGCCATCCGCGAGGCCGGCCTTACGCTGTGCGGCGTATCCCCCGACGGCCGATTGGTGGAGGCCGTGGAGCTGAGCGATCTGCCCTTCTTTGTAGGCGTTCAGTACCATCCCGAGTTCAAGAGCCGTCCGACGCATCCCCATCCGCTGTTCCTGGGCCTGATTCAGGCAAGCATGGGCAAATAACCGCCCAGCCGGCTGACATAAAAATGCTGCCGTCCGATGATTTCGGGCGGCAGTATTCATTTGCGGCGTAAATTGCGGCTGCGACTCCGCCCAGCGAATGGCCGCCCAGATACATATGCGCGTAGCTGTATTCGCTGAATATATCGTCTGCTTTGTTCACGCCGAAAAATGCCATATTGCAGGGCATTTTGATGATAAAAACGTCCATGCCGTTCTCGGCAAGCTCATACATCAGCAGAACGTACGCCGTGTACTCAACCTTGGCACCGTGATAGAAGATCAGGGCGTTTTTCGCTGCCCGGTCTGTCCCAAAACAGGCCGCTGTCAATGGAGCTGACGGATACATCCCCGTTTTTCTCCAAGTATTCATTCACTGCATCGGATGCCCTGTAATAATCGCTTAAATACAGAAAGCTGCCGCAGGCGCAAAGAATAAGTACCGTCAAAATGGCGATCGGCGCGCTTTTCTCTTTGTGCGCTTATTCTTGGTGCTCATTTATTCCTGATCGGACTTAAATAACCTGCCTGGACAGCAGGCAAACCGTCTCTGTGTGCGCCGTGAAGGGGAACAGATCCACCGCGCGGATGGTTTGCAGGCTGTAGCCTGCCTTGCTTAGGAGGGCAATATCGCGGTGCAGGGTTTCGGGGCAGCAGGAAACATAGACGATGCGCTGCGGGGCGGCCTGCGCAAGCGATTGAAGGAACCGCACGTCACAGCCCGCACGGGGCGGATCGACAAATACAACCGTCGGGGCAAAGTTTCCGTCCCGCAGGGCATTTACGGCATCCCCGCAGACAAAATCAATGTTGTCAATGCGGTTGACGCGTGCCGCGGCCTTGGCGCACTTGATTGCGTCGCTTACAATTTCCACCCCGCGCACATGGCCTGCCTGCCGGGCCGCCAGCATTCCGATCAGGCCGACGCCGCAATAGGCATCCAAAACCGTATCGTCCGCCGTCAGCTGTGCCATTTCAATCGCGTACCGATACAGTTTTTCGGCCTGCAGGGTGTTGATCTGATAAAAGGAGCGGGAAGTCAGGCATACCTTGAGCCCGCCCAGCTCATCCCAGATTTCATCGCGGCCTGCCAGCAGACGGGAGCGGAAGCCCATCACCGCGCTGGTGTCGCGGTCGTTGATGGATTGCATCACCCCGCGCACATCCGGGCAGCGGGCCATCAGGCGCTGCGCAAATGCCTCACCGCCCGGAAAATCCGCCGTTCCCGTCACGACCGTTACCAAGGCCTGGCCCGTTTTGTGGGCACGGCGAACCTGCAGATGGCGCAGAGTACCGCGGTGGAAATCCTCGCGGTAGGCGGAAAGCCCGGTTTCGGCCAGGATGGACAGGGCGATATCGGCAATTTCATTGGCGCGCTCATTTTCCAGCAGGCAGCGGCGAACGGAAATCACCTGATGCGTGCCCGCGCGGTATATGCCGTGATAAAGGCCCGATTTTCCGTTGGCAAACGTGCGCAGCACCTTGTTGCGGTAGGCACGGGGATCCTCCATGCCGATGATCGGCAGGGCATTCGGAAACAGCTTATGAAAAGCCGCATCCTTTTCGTGCAGGACATCCCCGTACTTGCATGCAAGATCCTTGCAGCCGCCGCAGCCTTTTTCCGCCAACGGGCACTTCATGTTGCGTTTCCTCCGGTATTACTTTTGAATTTCGTGAATCAGGTTGAGGACGGCCATTGTGCCGTCTGCCGGCGGGGCAGCGCGCAGGGCGGCGCACAGGGTATCGCCATCGCGCACAAGATCCATGATGCCCCGATACAGGGTATCGGGCGTCATCTGCTCCTGCGGAAGCACCCGCGCCAGCCCGCGCTTTTCGTAGGAAGCGGCGTTCAAAATTTGGTCGCCGCGGCTGGCTCCCTTGGGATAGGGAACAAGCAGCATGGGCTTGCCGAGGGCCTGAAATTCGCAAAGCGCATTGGAGCCCGCGCGAGACAGGATATAATCCGCCGTCGCCAGGGCATCGGGCAGATCATCATTCAAAAATTCGGTCTGATAATAGCCTTCCGTGCCCGTCAGGCTTTCATCCAGGTTGCCCCGTCCGCAGATGTGGAATACCTGCATCTGCGGCAAAAGCTGCGGCAGGGCGGCGCGAAGGGCGGCATTGACGCTCTGGGCGCCAAGGCTTCCGCCCATCATCAAAAGGACGGGCTTATCCGCCGTAAAATGCGCCATTGCAAGGCCTTTTTCCTTGCTGCCCGAAAAGAGCATCGGGCGCAGCGGCGTGCCGGTAAAGACGCCTTTGGGCGCCAGTGCCTGCGCGCACTCCGGGAAAGTGGTGGCCACCTTGCGGGCAAAGCGCGTGCAGATCTTGTTGGCCAGGCCGGGGGTCAGGTCACTTTCATGGCACAGAACAGGCACATGGTGCAGCCATGCGCCGATCACCACGGGCACGGACACAAAGCCGCCCTTGGAAAAGCACACATCGGGCTTCAGTTTGCCCATCAGGCGGGCACTTTGAAAAATGCCCGCAATCACGCGGAAAGGATCGCTGAGGTTTTTCAAATCGAGATAGCGGCGCAGCTTTCCGGATTTGATCACATGATAGGTGACGCCGGGCAGGTTTTCCATCATGTCGCGCTCGATTCCTTTTTTGGTTCCGATGTAATGCACATCGTAGCCTTCCTCCAGCAGGTGCGGCAGCAGCGCCAGGTTCGGGGTAACATGTCCGGCAGTTCCGCCGCCGGTCAGCACAATCCTTTTCACTGTTGATTCCCTCCCGTTTTTGCGATAACGGTATATTTTTCGATCATTTCAATGGGATGCAGGGCCTCTTTTGCGGCGCGCAGCCCCTCATCGCCCATGTCATCCTCGCGGTTGAGATAGGTTATCCCAGCGGGGGCGTGGACGGCATACTCACGGCAAAGCAGCTGGCCGGCCCCGGCCACTTCATGAAGGGCCTTTTCGATGTGGACATACAGCGTATCCCCGGCAACGGTGCCAAGGCTGATTCCAACCGTCTGCCCCTCCGGCAGGCGCAGAAGGCCGCAGTACATGCCAAGCGCATCCGCGTGCGCCAGCGTTTCCAGGGTGTAGCCGAACTCTGCCTGCGCAAGCGGATCGCTTTTTTGCAGGGCGGTTTCATTATCGCACAAAAACGCCCGAATATCCGCCGTATCGGCCGGATCAACGGTTTCAAAGATGAAGCTGCCGTGGTCCTTCAAAAAGCGGTTCACGTGGTTCCGCTGGCCGGCAAGCTTCCTTCCCGCATAGGTGGAAAGCTGCTCGCGCGGATACAGGTAATCCGCCCATTGGCGCTGCGGCAGGCAGGCAATATCCTGCCCGTAGTATGCGCGCAGCGTATCCAGCTCCTGCGGCGGGACGGTGGCAAAGCGCAGGCTGCCATCCTCCTCCGGCGCAATCCTTTCAAGGCGGGCCTGCGGTGCCTCTTTTCCCACGGGGAACAGGTGATACCGCTTTCCGTCCGGATAGCGCATGCGGACATAAAGGGTGCCGCTGCAGACGGCGTACTCGGTGTTAAAGTAATCCCGCCACATGTAGATTACGCCGGCTGTGTAATCACAGCTGCGGTAGGGCTGGGACGACAGGCAATCGCGCAGGATCGGGATCGCATCGGCGTCAACGCGCGAATATGCAAGCATAAATGCTTCCTTTCAGTCAATGTTCAGTCAAAGTCAAATCCCATATGGAGCGGCTCGGGGAGCGGTGCGCCGACCGCCTGCGATAGGGCAATATCCCCCCGGGCGCAGGGAATGAGCACCGACAGGCACTTGCAGCCAAGCCTGCCTGCCAGCCTCTGCGCGCAGAAAAGATCCCCCAACGCTTCGCAGAGCATCAGGCACCCATCCTGTATCCCCGTGACGGCGCAGGCAGCATGGTCATTGGCATAGAGGCCGCCGCCCTCACAGGCAAGCATCTGAGCGGCAAAGGCGCACAGGTCCTTACCCCATACAATGTGCGCCGTTCCCCGCAAAAGCCGCTCCCGGGCAGCATAATAGGCATCCGCATCCGCCCGCATCGGCGCATCCCCCGGCAGGGCGGGCAGGATCAGCCGCTTTGCGTGCATGGCATCCTGCCAGCCAAGGCGATGGTACCACGCATGCAGCGAATCGCTCTCGGCGTGCAGAAACACGCATTCACAGCGCTGCTGCGCTGCTTGCAGCAGTCCTTTGGCATGCCCCCGCCCGCGGAAGGCGGGCAGGGTGGAGAGGGCGTACAGGTAGCATGCCGGGGTAATTTCGGCATTTTCCCGATAAACCCCGCACGGAAGCAGGGCTGCCATGGCGGCGGGAATGCCGTCCTGCGTGGAAATCAGCGTATCGCAGCGCTGCCATACACAGCCAAAAAAAGCGCGCAAAAACCAATCCTCATCGCCAAAGCCCGCGCGAAGCATGGCTTCCGCCGCGGGTTGGTCACAAGGATCGGCCAAGCGGACATTCATTGTGCCCATCATTTGTTCTGCGCTTCCTGAAGGGTGGCAAGGTGCTGCTGCTCCTCCCGGGCGATGGCCAGGAAGGCATCCTGCGCCTCCGGATAGGCGGCACAGGCATCGGCAAAGCCCGTATAGCAGCTTACCGCCTGCGCCTCCTGCCCGGCAGCATACGCCAGCAGCTGATCGGGCGAATCAAACGCGCCGCTGCGCGCAGCACCGCCCAATCCCTCATCAAACAGGATGCCCGCAGCCCGTGCCGAAAGCACCAGCGCCTCGGTATCCTCGGGCGCGTGGCCGGAAAGCATTGCGGTAAAGCGCTGCAGATGCTCCCGCTCCTGCGAAAGCATATCGGCAATCGCGCCCCTGACCTCGCCCTCCGGCCAGATCAGAGCCGCGCGCTCATACATTTTGACGGCGCGCTTTTCCATTTCGCAGGCAATGTACAGGGCATCCCCCGCGCTTTTTACCGGCACGGCAAGCATCCTCAGCCCTTCTTCTCCGCCAGGTATTCGTTCAGCTGATGCACCAGCTCATCCACGTTGGTTCCGTGTACGGCACAGGCATCCTCCAGGCTTTCGGCCGTTGCATGGGGGCAGCCCAGGCAATGCATGCCGAACTCCATAAACAACCGGGCAGTGCCGGGATCGATTGTCAACACTTCGCGAATGCTCATTTCCTTGGTTACCATAGTATCCTCCATCGGTAGTTATTTATCGGCGGAAAGGTGTAAAATCCGCCGGAAAACCGCGGGTTTCGCCCACAATGTAAAGCGGGCGCGCGCGGGTTTCATCATAGATACGGGAGATATACGCCCCCAGAATGCCAAGGCCCGTGTTCACCGTGCCCGTGCACAAAAGCATCAGCGCCGCCAGCCACCATGAACCTGCCGAAATGCCGCAGCAAAGCAGAACCAGCAGCACCAGCATGCCCAATCCGCTGACGGCCAGCATCGCAATGCCGATCACGGTAAGGAGCTTTAGCAGCTTATCGGAAAAGCTGAGCATGCCGTCCAGGGCAAGTTTCAGCATTTTTTTCAGCGGATAGTGGGTTTCACCGGCAAAGCGCTTGTCCCGATCGTAGCGCACGGCCTCCTGCTTAAAGCCGACCCACGCGAACATGCCCCGCAGGAAGCGTGCGTGCTCCGGCATGCGCCGGACAACATCGGCAACCTGCCGATCCACCAGGCGGAAATCCCCCGTATCGGCGGGAATATCGGTGCTGGTCATCGCGCGCAGCAGGCGGTAATAGGCAAAGGCTGTGAACTTTTTGAAGGCGCTTTCGCCCGCGCGGCGGTTGCGCTGTCCATACACCACCTGCGCGCCCGCTTTCCATTTTTCGGCCATCAGGGGAATGATTTCGGGCGGATCCTGCAAATCGGCATCGATGATGACAACGGCATCGCCCGAGGCATAATCCAGCCCTGCCGTGACGGCCATCTGATGGCCGGCATTGCGGGCAAAGTGCACCACCCGCACGCAGGGATCCTTGGCGGCAAAATCGTTTAGGATATCCGGCGTATGATCCCGCGAACCGTCGTTTACATAGACGATTTCATAGCTGCCGTCCATCGCGGAGAGCACGTTGGTCAGCCGCTTGTGCGTTTCATGCAGGACGGGCTCTTCATTGTAGCAGGGGACAATGACCGAATAAACAGGCATACGCGCTCCTTTCTTGGCCCTTACAGCATCTTGATGAGCATATTGCGCTGCGAATCGAGCTCCAGCTTCAGCTTTCCGTCCTTCTCCAATTGCTTTAGGATATCCGAAAAGCGCTTGAACCCGATGCTTTTTTCCGTAAAGTCCGGATAGCTGCTGATGATATCCGCCTTGAGGATCGAGGGATTGATGCGCTCAAACCCGTCATCCTTATAGCGCTGAAGCTGGGCGGCAAAGGCTGCCTGCCAGGTATCGCGGCGCAGGGGCTGGCTTTCCTGCGTGCCGGTGGATGCAGCCTCGGGCACAAGGGATACCATCACATTGTAGGAGTCATTGCGGATGCGGATGGTGCCGTAATGCGCGGAAAGCTTGGCCAGAAGTTTTCCGAACGTGGCGCATCCGTAGGTTTTTTCGTTGAACTGCGGGCGAAGGCGCAGCAGCACGCCTTTCAGCTCGCTTGCGTACATTTCATCCTCTTCCGCCTCGGAAAGGATGCTTTCAATCAGCTTGCAGACGGCCTCTTCATCCTGCGTATCATCCTCCATGGCGGATTTCTTGGCTTTCGCGCGGATTTCCCGTCTGGGGCCGACGCTTTCCAAAAACTGGAATTCATTGCAGGCGTTGATGAAAATGCTGCTGGCTACCTCGCTGCGGCTGATGCCCAGCACAAACTTGCCCATGCTTTTGAGCGTGCCGACCAACGGCACATAGTCGCTGTCGCCCGATACAATGCAGAAGCTGTCAATCAGCGGGTTGGAATAGGCGGTTTTCAGGGCGTCAATTACCAGCAGGATATCGGCATTGTTCTTTTGCGCAGCGCCGTAGCGCAGGGAGGGAACCACATTAAAGGTGTTTGACAGCAGGATTTCCTTGAGATCACTGAAGCGATCCGTATAGCCGTAAACCTTGCCAAGCAGGATGTCGCCGCGGATCTTGACTTTTTCCAGAATGTTGTTGAGCGTATCAACCTTTGCACCGCAATTTTCAAGATCAACAAATACGGCGAATTTCGCACTGCCCAAATTTCAGCAGCTCCTTTCACGGCAAGGATATTGCCGCTGCATAGTATATCACAAATGCCTGATTTTGCAAACTTTACCGCCTTTAAGCGTCCTGCCCGTCTGTCTGCGCCTGCGAGCGCAGCGCGGATTGCTTTTTCTCCCAGGGAATCACGCGGTAGCACACCGTCAGGGAGATGGCGCAGCATACCCAGCCCAGGGGGTATCCAAGCCCGATCAAGGTGGCGCTGGCGGCAACATGGGACACGATGTAGAGATAAATCTGCCGTATGACCACAAAGCTGCTGAGCATGCACACCATGGTGGCAAAGGCCTCCCCCGCGCCGCGCAGCGCGCCGCCCAGGATATCGTTTACGCAGGTAAAAAGATAGAAGGGGGAGCACCACATGACAAACATCGCACCGTAGTAGAGCACATTGCTGTCCTGATTAAACAGGCTGAGAAGAGGGCGGGCGAAGACCATCAGGGGGATCATCAGGCAGCAGGTGCAGCAGCCGCTCATCAGCAGCGCCGTGCGCGTGCCGCGCTTGGCACGGGGAATATTGCCCGCGCCCAAGTTCTGCCCGACAAAGGTTGTGTTGGCGGCGCTCAGGGATTGCTGCGGCAGCAGGGCAAACTGGTCAAGCTTCGCGTATACGCTCCATCCCGCCGCGCAGGCCGAGCCGTAAGCGTTGATATAGGACTGCACGAAAACATTGGAAAACGCCGTAATGGCGCCCTGCAGGGCGGTGGGCAGGCCAATACTGATGATGCGCCGCAGCACGGGCATTTTGATGCGCAGCTTGCCGAAATACAGCTTGTAGGAAGCGTTTGAGCGGGCCAGCACATACAGTACCAGGATGGCCGAGAGCGCCTGGGCCAGGATGGTTGCGTAGGCCACACCGTCCACGCCCATATGGAAGACCAGCACAAAGGTTAAATCGCCCACGGTATTGACAATGGCCGAAAAGATCAGGAAATACAGCGGACGGCGGCTGTCCCCTACCGCGCGCAGGATGCCCGCGCCCATGTTGTAGAGCATCAGCCCGGATACGCCCATAAAATAGATGCGCAGGTAAACGGAGGCGTCCTGCAGCACGTCATCAGGCGTTTTCATCAGGCGCAGCAGGTAGGGAGTCAGGTAAACGCCCAGAACGGTAAGCAGGATGGCCAGCAGGCAGGTGGTCAGGATGGTAGTATGCACGGCGTCATGCACGTCCTGCCGATCTTTGGCCCCGTAGGCGCGGGCAATCACCACGGTAGCGCCGGTGGAAAAGCCGTTAAAAAAGCCAAGGAGCGTATTAATCAGCGGTCCCGTTGTCCCAACAGCCGCCAGTGCCTGCGGGCTTACGTAATTGCCCACCACAATCGAGTCCACCGTGTTGTACATCTGCTGAAAAATCAGTCCCAGCAGCATGGGCGCGGCAAAGGACAGCAGCTGTTTCCAGATTGTGCCCTGCGTCATATCGGTGCTTCTTTCAATGCGCATGAAACCACCCCCGGCTTAAACAGTGGCAAAAAACCACAGATAAATCATACCGCAAGATGTTCCGGATTGCAAGCAAAATTTGGCCGACGGCATTGCCATCGGCCAAATACATTGTTTCCGCATTCACCGCATCATTGTTTGTTTTTCTGCATCTTCCGCTTTTTCAGTTCGGCACGCAGCGCTTCCTCACGCTGCATGATCTCATCATGCACGCGCTGCTCCTTTGCGCGGATTTCCCGTTTCAGTTCCTGCCTGCGCTTACGCAGCATTTTAAGCAGGGATTTATTGTACAGCTTTGCATACGGGAAGGCGCGCAGGGTACGGCGCACCAGCGCGCCCTGGCGCAGGAGGGCATCGCGGACGGACTTTGTCAGCGTCTCGGTATCATCCCCGCCGGTCAGTTCGGCCGTATGGCGGATCTTGCCCAGCACCGTAGTGGAAATCACCGCATCAGTCAGGATGGCGGCCAGCAGCGCGGCGCACAGGACATCCATGGTTGTCTGCGGAATCAGGGCGAATATGCCAAACAGAAAGGGCTTTACCCCGTAAATGATGCCAAGGCCCAGCAGGCCGAAAGGAATCAATGTATTGGCGCAGACACGGCCGTTTAGGTTAAAGCGCTTCTGGCTGTAATCCCACCACCTGGCATGGAACAGTTTTTCCATCAGGTAACTGGTCAGGTATTCCAGGGTGCCGCATATGACCATCCCCATCAGGAATACAACCGCCGGGGACTGGGCATACCGGGACAAAAGCAGGGTAATCAGCACCGATCCGAACCCGTAAATGGGGCAGTACGGCCCAATCAGAAAGCCGCGGTTGATAAAGCGATGGAACTGGATCAGCTTGCAGGTAACCTCCATCACCCATCCCAGCATCGCCGTAACGAAAAAGAGCAGGATATAGCATTCGATTGTCGCACGCATGGTGTTCACTCCTGTTGCTGTCAGCCGGTTTATTCATGGGTGAGGATGCCGCGCATTTCCTCCACAAAGTCGGTGAAAGGCTTCAGCAGCCCCACCGCCAGCGGATTGCTGCCGCCCGCCTCGCGCCAGGCATCAATCTTGGCCGCAAAGGCCGAAAACGCCTGCTCGGCATCATTGATGGTCTGCACAACCGCCGTGTGATCGGCAAGGAGCGATGCGTTCTCCTCCGTCTTTTCGCTCAGCCGGGCATTCAATTCCGCCGTCTCGGCCTGATATTCGCTTTCCTTTTCGCTCAGCGCCGTTTGAAGGGCATCCCGCTCATCCTCGGCGGCCTTTTGGGCATCCGCCGCGTTCTGCGCGCGGGTGTTGGCATCCTCCAGCTCGGCTGCCCGTGCCTCATACTGCTGCTTTAACTGTTCATAATCCGCAAGGGCCTGCGTCAGGGATGCCTGTGCGCCCTCCTGCAGGGTCTGCAGTTCGTCCTTTTCATTTTTCAGCTGTTCGGTTTCCGCTTTGGCCGCCGTCAGCTCCTCCGTCACCTGATCCAGGCTGTTTTCCTTTTCCTGCATGGCGGCGCGAAGGGAGGACAATTCGGAATCCTTTTCCGCCGCTGCTTCATTCATGGCCGATATCTGGGCGGCATTCTCCTTGGCCTCTTCGGTCAGGGAGGCAATGCTTTCCTCCTGCTGCCGCGCCTGCGTGCTCAAAAGCGCATTGTCTTTTTTCAGGGTGTTCATCTGCATATAAAAATATCCCGCTCCGCCCAGCGCAGCGGCCAGCAGCAGGCAAAGGATTGCGCACACAGCTTTTTTCATTGCGGCAGTTCTCCTGTTCTGATCTTAATTTGCAGGTTAATCATAGTACAATATTCCGTTTTTTGTCAAGATTATACCATATTTTCTTCATTGTTATGCCAAAAACCTTTGCGAGCACTTGACAGGCAAAAATGCATAAAGGTATAATAATCCGAATGCCGAATGATGTATGCGGAGGTTTTGTATGGCAAAGCGTTGGTTGGTCCTTTTGTTGGCTGCACTGATGGTTTTTCCGCTGGGGAGCATGGCTGAAACGGCCCCTTCCATCCAGGTAGCGGTGTCGGCTCATACGGCGCACTTTACCTACACGAACGCCGATTATCGGTTTGTCTTTGCGGAATACAGCACAGAGGACGACTCCGGCGAAATGGTTTTGTACAGCGAGGACGGCGCATTCTCTGGCGATTGCGATCTGCCCGCCACCTACGATGCCAAGCGGCTGACCATCAAGGTCAGCACCCTGGCCGGCAAAGAGCTTGCCTCCTGCACAGCTGCCACCGTCCCGGCGGATTATCCCGCCGTTTCGGACAATTTGCCCGAATACAGCAAAAGGGCGGCCTCCGCGCAGAACCTGGTGCTGACCTACGACGGCGAGGGCCTGCACTACAGCTTTGATGCGCCCGGCCACACGCAGCTTTATCTGCGCTGCCGCACGGCGCAGGAAAAGCACGAATTGCCCCTCTTTACCGATGAAAACTGGCACTACGAGGGCACCCTGCCCATGCGCTATACCTACAATGACGACTATATGTTCATCCGCATCAGCAACGCCACCAAAGGCCTGATCCTCTATGAGGGCGACACCCTGAGCACGTATCTGGAGATGCCCGCGGCCGCGGAGCCGGCGGCGGAGGGACGTCTGAGCGGCGTGACTGTGTGCATTGACCCCGGCCATCAGCGGAAAACGCAGATTGAAACCGTGGATCGTGCCCCCAACATTTCCGAAAAGGTGACCACCCGCGTCGGCAGCGCCAAGGGCGTGGCGACGGGCCGCAAGGAATCCATTGTCACCCTGGAGGTCGGCATTGTGCTGCGGGATCTGCTGCTGAAGGAGGGCGCCACCGTGGTTATGACCCGCGAAACGCAGAATACCTTTGTCGGCATGCTGGAGCGGGCGGAAATTCCCAACAACGCCGAGGCGGATTTTGTGCTGCGCCTGCACTGCAATTCGGGCAACAAGTGGGCAAAGGGCATTCAAATTTACTGCCCCTATACCTCCTCCTACGCCGTGGAAGTGGCCGATACCGATACCTACCGCGCCATGGGAAATACCCTGCTTTCCGCGCTCAAGGCCGCGACCGGCCAAACCGAGGGCGGCTGCACGCTCAATAACAGCTATGTCGGCAACAACTGGTCCAAAATGCCCTCTTTCCTGGTGGAAATGGGCTACATGAGCACCATGGAAGAAGACTATCTGCTTTCCCACCCCGTCTATCAGCAGCGCCTGGCGCAGGGCATGGTGGAGGGCATTGTGCAGCTGGCGCAGATGCGCGGGCTGATCGAAAGCGATAATAACAACAACTAATCAAAAAGAAAGGCAAATTTCGTGTCAGAAACTGAAGCAATACGTTTTGACTCGCTGGATCTGTCCGGCGAGGTGCTGCGCGCGGTTGAAAAAATGGGTTTTACCGCCATGACCCCCATCCAGGCCCGCACCATTCCCGCCATGATGGAGGGCAATGATGTCATCGCCATTGCCCCGACAGGCACAGGCAAAACCTGCGCTTTCGGCATCCCGATGCTGGAATACCTGCAATTAAAGGAGGACTGCATTCAGGAGCTGGTGCTTGCCCCCACCCGCGAGCTTGCCGTGCAGATTGCCCAGGAGCTTTCCGCCCTGGCGCGCTATATCCCGCAGGCCCGCATCGCCACCCTCTACGGCGGCCAGCCCATCCCCAAGCAGATTCAGCAGCTCAAGCGCAAGCCGCAGATTGTGGTGGCTACCCCCGGGCGCATGCTGGATATGATGCACCGCGGCATGGCGCGTCTGGACGGGGTGCATACCATGGTCATTGACGAAGCCGATGAAATGCTCAAAATGGGCTTTGTGAAGGACGTAACCGCCATCATCGAGGCTACCCCGCGCAGCCGTCAGCTGGTCATGTTCTCGGCCACCACCAACCAGGATGTGATGACCATCAGCTGGAAATATCAGTATCAGCCCCTGGAAATCACGGTGGAAGCCGTGGCCGAAAACAAGCCGCAGATTACGCAGTACATTATCGAGGCCGACCGGCAAAGCAAGGAAGAGCGCCTGCTCTACCTGCTGGATGCCGATGAATACCACCGCATCATCATTTTTACCAACACCAAGTTCATGACCGATCGGCTGTGCACCTTTTTGCAGAAGAAAGGCTACGATGCCCAATGCATCCACGGCGATATCCCCCAAAGCAAGCGCACCAAGGTGATGAACGACTTTAAGCACGGCAAGTTCCCCATCCTGGTCTGCACGGATGTGGCCGCGCGCGGCATTGATGTCGATGATGTCGAGGCCGTCATCAACTATGACCTGCCCCAGGAAAATGAGTATTACACCCACCGCATCGGCCGCACGGGCCGTGCCAAGCGCCACGGCGTGGCCTTTACGCTGATGAGCTTTCAGGAGTCCGTCCGCATGGACGAAATCCTGCGCTATCTGCAGGGGGACAAGCCCGAAAAGCTGGAATTTGATGAGATGGGCGTGCTCCGTCACGCCGACGGCAGCGCGTTTTTCAAGAATGTTTAATTGTGAAGGAGGTCATCATTATGCTTACTTCCCATGATATCGCCAAGATGCTGGATCACAGCACCCTGCAGCCCTATCTGACCGAAAAGGACATCCGCCACGGCTGCGAAATTGCCATCAAGTACGGCACGGCCACCGTGTGCGCACGGCCGCAGGATATGGAAATCGTCGTGCCGATGCTAAATGGCACAGGCGTGCTCCCCTGCACGGTAATCGGTTTCCCGCACGGCGCGCACACCATGGAAATCAAGGCCATGGAGGCTGCCCGCGCGCTGGAGGACGGCTGCCGGGAGCTGGACATGGTCATCAATATCGGCCGCATGCTGGGCGGGGATTATGACTATGTGGAGCGCGAAATCAAGGCGCTGGCCGATCTGTGCCACGATCAGGATGCCATTTTGAAGGTCATCATCGAAACCTGCTACTTAAGCGATGAGCAAAAGGTAAAGGCCTGCCAACTGAGCGAGGCCGCCGGGGCGGACTTTGTAAAGACCAGCACGGGCTATGGCACCGCCGGCGCCAAGATTGCCGATGTGGCGCTGATGCGCAAAACGGTTTCCGATCATGTCCGCGTAAAGGCCAGCGGCGGCATCCGCAATCTGGATACCGTGCTTGCCTGCCGTGCCGCCGGCGCGGCGCGCTGCGGCGTATCGGCCACCGAGGCCATCATGGCGGAGGCCCTCCGCCGCGAGGCCGAAGGCACCCTAGCAATGCCCGAAAGTGCGGAATAAAATCCCGAAATACACGCAAAAAAGCGCTCTCCTTGGTGTGAAACCAAAGAGAGCGTTTCCTTTTCTGCAGTTTTATTCGGCGGGGTTGAGCTGGGAGAGCATATCCGCCACAATGCCCTTGATTTCCTCGCAGGCGCCATCCAGCGCGGCATCCCGGCGGAAGGACTTATCGCGGGCGGCAATCTCCACCGCGCCGCGCGCCAAGGTCTTGGGGCTTACGATCACGCGCACAGGCACGCCCAGCAGATCGGCATCCGAGAACATGACGCCCGCGCTGACGCTGCGGTCATCGTAAATCACCTCTACGCCGGCCTTTTGAAGCTTTTCGTAGAGCGCATCGGCAGCCTCGCGTACCTCGGGCTTATCGGCGCGCATGGCGCACAGATGCACCTGCCAGGGCGCAATGCTGATGGGCCAGATGGGGCCGTAATCATCATGGCGTACCTCGCAGACGGAGGCGCACAGACGGCCCACGCCGATGCCGTAGCAGCCCATGATGACATCCACCAGGCCGCCATCCTTGGTCTGGTACTGCAATCCCATGGTATGGGAATACTTGGTGCCCAGCTGGAAGATGTTGCCCACCTCAATGCCGCGGCTGATGCTGATGCTGTGCTTGCCGCACACGGGGCAGATGCCGCCCGCAACGGGCTTGGCCACATCGCAGAAGGATTCCACCTTTACATCGCGCTCAAGGTTCAGCCCGGTGTAGTGATAGCCCTCTTCATTGGCGCCGCAGACCAGGTTGTCGGTGCCGTCCAGGGATTTATCAAACAGCACGCGCGCATTGCCCTTAAAGTTGACAGGGCCGATAAAGCCCTTTACAATGCCGCTCTCCTCGGTGATATCGGCAGGATGGATTTCGCACCCCACAAAGTTGCGCAGCTTGGTCTCGTTTACTTCCAGATCGCCGCGGACGAACACCACAATATACTTGTCCGTCAGGTTCTCCTGGTATACAACCGCCTTGACGGAATTCTCGGCACCGGCATGCAGGAAGGCGCACACATCCTCAATGGTCTTCTGATCGGGCGTCGCCACCTTGGTAAGGGGGGCTTCGCCGATCTTTTCGTTTACCACCACGCAGTCAGCCGCCTCCATGTTGGAGCGGTATCCGCATTCGGGGCAGGTCACGATGGTATCCTCGCCGATATCGGTCAGCAGCATGAATTCATGGGAGATATTGCCGCCCATCATGCCGCTGTCGGACTTGACGGCCACCACCTCAGGCACGCCGCAGCGGGCAAAAATGCGCTCATAGGCGTGATAGCAGCGGTCATAGTATTTTTCCAGATCGGCCTGGGAGGTATGGAAGGAATAGGCATCCTTCATCGTAAACTCGCGCACGCGGATCAGACCCCCGCGGGCACGGGGCTCATCGCGGAATTTGGTCTGGATCTGGTAGATCATAAAGGGATAGGCGGATTCGGGCTTGGGCGTGCCGCGCACCAGCTGCACGCTGGCTTCCTCATGCGTCATGCCCAGCACCATATCATTGCCGCCGCGGTCCTTGAACCGCGCCAGCTCACTGCCGATTTTATCGTAGCGTCCGCTCTCGCGCCACAAATCCGCCGGCATCACCACAGGGAAGAGCACTTCCTGGCCGTCAATGGCGTCCATCTCTTCCCGCATAATATTTTCAATCTTGCGCACAATGCGCCGCGCAGGCATATTGAGCGAATAAATCCCGTTGGCTACCTGCTTCATGTAGCCGCCGCGGATCATAAAAATCTGGCTGATAATCTGGCAGTCTGCCGGTGTCTCGCGGAAGCGGTCACCCAGCATTTTGGCAAGTTTCATCGTAAAACCCCTCTCGTTTCCTGATTCCGATCAATTATAGCACCTGAACAAAGGGATTGCAATCAAAAAAGGCAAAAAAGGAAAGGGACTTCCGCAATTGTAAACTTTTTCCTTACCCCTTGACAATGCGAACATGCGTTCGTATAATA
>CAVFPH010000005.1:17553-42228 GCA_963624325.1 bacterium | reverse complement strand
GCAGTATGTTTAACATTGGGTTTGAGGAACTGATTGTGATCCTGCTTGTCGCGTTTGTGATTGTCGGCCCCAAAGATTTGCCCAAGGTAGCCCGTGCGCTCGGCCGCTTTGTCAGGACAATCAAGCAGATGTACGCCGATTTCAAAGAGGAAACCGGTCTGGACGAAGCGATTGACGAGTTTCAGGATGCATCCCGCGATATCGGCAATACTCTGCGTGATGCCGATCCCAGACGGGAGCTGCGCTCGGCGCAGCGTGATGCCCAAAAGGCAATCAAGGAAGCCGAAAAAGAAGTAAAATCCGAATAAGAGAGGGATAAAACCATGAGAATCGGTGTAACCGAAATTCTGCTGATTCTGGCCCTGGCGCTGGTGCTTTTCGGCGGCGGCAAACTGGCCGGCGTCGGCAAGGCCCTGGGACAGAGCATCCGCGAGTTCAAAAAAGAAGTAAAGACCGACGACAAGGACGAGAGTGCCGCCCCGCAGGATAACAAGGATACGGAGACAAAGTAACGCCCTATGGCAGCTAACAAAAGGGCGGTGACGCCGGAGGAACGGCAGGAGCAGGAGGCGGCACGCATCGCGCGCAAAGAGGCGCTGACTGCGCATATCAAGGCATTGCGGCGGGTGCTGATCGTATCGGTCAGTGCGATTGCAATTGTCTTTTTTGTGCTGTTCTATTTATTCTGCACCCCGCTGGTGGATTTTGTGCTGGAGCCCGTGCGTTCCCGCGGGATCGAGGTCATCTCCACCGCCGTCAGCGAGGCTTTGATGCTCAAGTTCAAATCCTGCCTGGTTGCGGCAGTGGTGATTGCCATGCCGGTAATTATCCAGCAGATCTGGTCTTTCGTATCCCCCGCACTGTATGACAGCGAAAAGCGGCTGTTTGCCTGCCTGTTTTTCATCATGCTGCTGCTGTTCATCATCGGCGTGGTGTTCTGCTATCTCTATGTTTTCCCCCTGGCGGTGGATCTGTTCTGGGAGGCCAGCGACGGCGTGGCCACGGCCATGTGGTCGGTACAGGAATACTTTAATTTTGTACTTTCCTTTGTGCTTCCCTTTGGTGCCATGTTTGAATTGCCGGTAGTCATCTACATGCTGGCGCGTCACGGCATGGTTACCTACAAAACCCTGGCCAAGAACCGCAAGTATGTCATCCTGGCCATCGCGGTGATCGCCGCCATCCTGACCCCGCCCGATGTTGTATCCCAGTGCATGCTGGGCGCACCGATGTACCTGCTCTACGAAATCGCCACGCAAATCGCAAGGTTTGTAAAGCCGAAGGCGAAAGCCTGATTCGCGCATATTCAAAATCGGCCGTGCTTTTCATACAAAAAGCACGGCCGGTTTTTATTGTTTCAGCAAGGATACGATCTTGGCAAAGTCCTCCTTTGCCTCCTTGAAGCAGGGCAGCATGCAGTAGCAGTGTACCATGCCCGGACGCGCCTGTGCCGTGTATGGAACGCCCGCCCGTCGGCAGGCATCCTCGAAATCCGGCAAAGCGCCGTAGAGCACTTCATCCGAGCTGTAGAAGAAGTGAATATCCCCCACACCCGAAAAATTTCCCCGTGATCCCGACAGCATGTAGTCCGGCACGGCCTTCTGCCCGTGACGCATAAATTTTTCAACTGTAACCATAAAAGCATAGTCAATCGCGCTGCAGTCACCGATGCTTGCGGGCTCAGAGCTCTGAAGGGTATCTCCACGTCTCTGGAAACCTGACTTGAAAATTGTGCGAAAAACATTATACCTTATCGATCGAAACCGCCGAAATTTATATGAAGATTGCGCATCTGCCGTTAGTGAACACCATTACCGACGAGCAGATTCATCAGCTGGGAGCCCATTTCGGTATGAAAGCGCAGGATGAGCACCTGGAGTAATCCTTTTTTGCCAAAAAACGAACTGCTCGCTTTCAGTGCTGAAATTCATCACATGTCTGCAAGTCAAGGAAGTGTGCAGTGGAAAAAGGCAAACATTGCCGGGCAGCATCGGACGTATGCAGGGTGCAAAAAATCAAAGTTATCGCGTATCAAGCACAGGCTCAATCCGAGCCTGTGCTTGTCTGTTTGATGTTACCATTTCTTTTTCTCTTTTGAGCAATCGTGGTTTTTCTTTCGCTCTTCCACCATCTTGGCAAACCACTCTACTATAGCGGGATCATAGTGGGAGAAGAATGCGCTGGTTTTCGTGTCCAGAGAAGCAATTTTCTCCATGTCCTCTTCGGAAAGTGCAAAGTCGAATACATTCAGATTTTCTTGCATTCGTTCGATATGAGTGGATTTCGGAATAATGATCACGCCGCGCTGCAGGTGCCAGCGGAGGATGACCTGCGCAGCGCTCTTATTATATTTTGCGCCGATTTCATTTAGCACCTGGTTCTGGAACATATTGCCACGGCCTTCGCCGAAGGGTGCCCAAGCTTCAATCTGTACGCCGTATTTGTCCATCCACTTTTTTGCTTCGATCTGCTGGTTAAATGGATGCGTCTCCACCTGATTGACCATTGGACGAATGCGAGCAAAGGAACAAATGTCCACCAGACGATCCGGATAAAAATTGGAAACGCCGATGGCGCGGATGATTTCATCTTCGTATAGTTCCTCCAGCGCCCGCCATGCGCCGTAGTAATCGGAAAAGGGCTGATGCAGCAGGCAGAGATCGAGATAATCGGTGTGGAGCTTTCGCATAGACTCCAGTACTGACTTTTTTGTTTCCTCATAACCGTAGTGTTCTACCCAGACCTTGGTGGTCAGAAAAATATCCTTGCGGTCAATGCCGGATTTCTCAATGGCGGAACCGACCTGTTCCTCGTTAAAATAGCTCTGTGCTGTGTCGATCGCGCGGTAACCGACCTTCAGAGCGTCCAGTACGCAGCGCTCACACTCGTCCTGCGCAACCTGATAGACGCCGTAACCAAGCTGCGGCATTTTTACGCCATTTCTTAAATGGATGTATTCCATAGTGATGTCTTCCTTTCCGATTAGTAATTTAGATTGGAGAGCCATTCGGTTATCTCGGAATCCGAGGCACTGCTGCTGAACCGATGGCCCTCCTGCCAACTGCCGGTTCCTGCCGTTTGTAAAAGCAAGGTTGCACTTTCACCGATACCGGAGCTGGCAGAGGTACAGAATGGAATAACGATTTTGCCTGAAAAATCATTGGAAGTAATGAATTCGTTGACAGGCCACGCTGCGATTCCCCACCAGATCGGATAGCCGATAAATACCGTGTCATACTCACCCCAATTTTCGACAGAGGTGCTTACGAGCTTAATGGATCTCAAGGACTCATCGTCGTGTTCAAGATTTACGCGGCTGCCGTCAGCAGTCCAATCCAAATCCTCGCTGCTGTAGGAATCGACAGGCTCCAATTTGAACAGGGTTCCGCCGGTTTTTTCGGCGATGACAGCGGCTACATTTTCCGTACTTCCCGTTGCGGAAAAATAGGCGATTAATATTGGGGCTTCAAAGTCAGAAACTGCCTCTGAAACAAATTCTGAGGGTTTGGATTCATCGATTTCAGCTTGCCGGGAAGGACTTTCTGCCAGCGGGGCTGTGCTGTTTTCGCATGCGGTAAGGCTGAAGAGAAGAAGCGCACTCACTGCGGATGCAAGAAATCTTTTCATGATGAAGCATCACTCCTTTTGTTCTGGATTTTTTCTGTTGACAGCGAGATGATCGCTGTATTATGATTGTATCAGTCGGTAGCAGCTACCGGTCAAGAACTTTTTTGAGGAAAGCGGGAATTTTTATGTATTCGATGAAAGAGGCTTGCCAGCTCACAAATATGACATACGAAAACCTGAAATTTTATTGCAGAGAAGGGCTTGTTCCTAATGTAAAACGCGATCAGCACAATTACCGCGTCTTTGATGAGCATGATATCAAATGGATCCAGAGCCTAAATTGCCTGAAAAAATGCGGAATGAATATTGCTGAGATGAAAGAGTACCTGTCGCTCTGCCTACAGGGAGAGGCATCCATTCCCCAGCGAAAAAAGATTTTAGAGATAAAACGAAAATCTTTGATTGCATCCATGGAAGAAATTCAGGCTTCGATTGATTTTATCGATTGGAAGCAGGGATTCTATGATGATGTGCTCTCCGGGAAAACAGTCTATTACAGCAATTTGATTCCCGCGCAGTATTCCTCTAAAGATTAAAATACTTACAATACAGTTTGTCTTGGACTGCCTCTTGTGATATGTCCCCCCGATGCCGGGCGTCCGGTGTCGGGGGGACATATCATATTTGAAGCAAGAAATCATATAATCAAACCGGTTTCGCTTATTTTATCCGGAACACCTTGGCATCATGCGGGGCCAATTGGACGAACAGGCCGTTTTTTAGCTCTTGCGTTTCTTTCGACCAAAGCTCATGCGCACAAGTAAAATTGCCCTCCAGCATTTCTGCTGTTGCCTGCATGCTGCGCGTTTCATCGGACAGATTGAAAAAGGCAATATAGCAGCCGTCTCCGTCGATTCTTCTTGCCATCCATACGCTCTCGTCCTCGGTTGTCCGCAGCGAGTGCGCACAGGTGCTTTTCTTTTCAATGTCCAATACATCCGAGTTTGTCAGCAAATCTAACGTAAACGCATCGTTTTTCGTCATTTCGCCGCCGATCATCAGCGGTGACCGCATCATGCACCACAGCGTCATCATGGTGCGCTGCTCTTCGTGCGTGAATTTCGTCCACTCATGCTCATTTCGGCACTGGCGTATCGCACCGAGCGGCAGCATATCCGCATCCGGCCAATGTCCGGGGCCGGCATGGACGCACCATTTTTCCGCCCGTTCAAACATGCCTTTCAGCAGATGCCAGTCATCCCAAAAATCATCGGTAATGCGCCACATGTTGGCATATTGCTTCAAGTGTTCTGCCTGCTCCACAGGCGCAGGACCGGGCGAAAGTGACAGGACCATATCCCGTCCGGACGCATGGCAGGCCTCGGAAATAACCTCAATTTCACGCTTGCATTGCGGATACTCACGGGCAATGTCATCGCATTTCACAAAGTCAACGCCCCATTGTGCATAAAGCCTGAAAATGCTGTCATAATATGCCCGCGCTTCGGGCTTATCGCAGTACAGCCCATACATATCCGGATTCCATGCGCAAATGCTGTTGGGGTTTGCGGCCTGATGGCAGCGATACTCCGTGTCGAAAATGGGCAGTCTCCGATGTGCCGCCATTCTCGGAAGCCCGCGCATGATATGAATACCGAACTTCAGGCCCAAAGAATGGACATATGCGGCAAGCGGCGCAAAGCCCTGTCCGCCGACAGCGGACGGGAAACGATTGGGAGCAGGCTGAAGCCGCCCGTATTCATCCATCGCAAGCTCGGCAAACAGCTCATAATCATGGTTGATCGCCGTCGGCTGATACCACTGAATATCCACCACGATGTATTCCCAGCCATAGGGCTTTAAGTACTTTGCCATGTACTGCGCATTTTGCCGAACAGCTTCTTCATTGACTGCGGCTCCGTAGCAGTCCCAGCTGTTCCAGCCCATGGGGGGATGTAATGCAATCATTTCCGATAATCCGCCTTTCTGCAAGCTTTGGTTGTAAAGTTTGAAAATGCCGTTATGCATCTGCCTTCTTTTTCCCGGGCACTGCCTCCATGCCGAACATGGCCGACGCCTGATTCACCTTGTCCATGCGAACCCGTCTCTTTTCCATCTTCAAGCCCACGCATCATTCCGGCGGCCTTTTTTTTGCCGAATAAGTTGCGCAATGGCATTGTGTTCCATGAGACATCACCTTTGTAAAATTATTCTACATCTGGCAGGGTACAAAGTCAATGATCATGCAATGTGCCCGATCGGGGTAATTCGGAATGAATTTGCGTTGGCTTTAAGTGCCGAGATGATGATTTTAAAAAGCCGTGCGGGCAGCGTTTTCAGATACCGCTAAACGAGAAGCAAACGAGAGGACCGCGTTCATATCGAATTCAGTCTCAAGACGAGAAAGACAACAAGGCGTGTCCCAAAGGCACATTACTGGAAAATGATCAGGCAAAACGACCTTGGGGATTTTAGAATTGCGGTAGACCGAATAGCCCGTAGATGACGTAATACGCCCATAATTCATCCATCCCTTCAAATGCCGCTTATAATCATTTGCGGTTTCATAGGCAACCGACATAAAACAGAAAGGGCTTTTTTACTTGACTTTCCCGATCCGCACGATTCTGCGCAGGCAGAGCCAAAGCCTTTGCCAAGGCGTCATCTTTGTTTGAAGATCCGTGTAGACACGTTTTGCAAATGTGATGGTCTGCTTGGGCGGTGCGTGGCGGCTGTACTGCGCCGTGCTCACATCCTCTGCCAGCCGCTCCAGCGGAATGTCCGTGCTGTTTTCGATTCGTTTACCGTAATCGAGCACCGTTTCCGTGCCTTGACGCGGTTTTCCAAGCATCGCCATGGATTGCAGGATCGCATGCCAGAGCAGCAAGAGGGCCGCCGTGCTGTTTTTTTCACGGTCAGCGCGGTAAATCGGATCCGTTGTCCGAATACGCCGGGCAAGCAGCAAAAGCACTGCCAGCAGGAGCAAAAACAGCAGCCACGGGAAATGCCCCTCTGAATTTTCGGGGGGATCCTGCGGCGGGGGGGTAACATCCGGTGTCGGGCTGGGCGTGGGACCGGGAGTGGGGGTCGGCGCATTGCCGTCCGGCGCGGGCGTAGGCGTTTCGGTGGGCTGCGCATCGGGCGAAGGATTGACGGACGGCGTGGGCGTAACGGTCGGCGTAGGGGTTGCAGTGGGCTGATTTTGTTCATCGGGCGGCAAACTCGCATCGGGCAAGTCGCTTTGATCGGCTTCATCGATGTTGGGCGTGGCATCAAACGTTACCCAGCCAACGCCTTGGAAATAAACCTCCGTCCACGCATGCGCATTCATGGAAGTGACGGTGATCAGTCCGCCGTTTCCTGCATCCACATAATAGCCCTCTACATAGCGGGCAGGCAGCCCCGCCATTCGGCACAGGATGGTCATAGCCGATGCAAAATATGTGCAGTAGCCCTGCCTTTCGGCCAAAAGGAACCATGCGATGAAATCCACATCCGTCGGCGGCGTCTGCACCTGCAGGGTATAAGGATAGTTGTCCTTCAGATAATCGCGCAGGGCAACGGCCTTTTCCCACGGGGTGCTGCAGCCCTGCGTTGCCTGATCGGCAATATCGTAAATCTCCTGCTGCATATGGGAGGGAACGGCTGTATACTGCGCAAGGGCGTCCGCATAGGCATCGTCCTGCGCATTTTCATTGCCTGCAACCAGTGCAGCCATGCCGGGGTCTGTTGCTTTCATGGAAAGGTAAGAGGCGGCATAGCTGTCCCCTGCCTGCAGATCCCGATGGAGAAAAGTTTCACTGCTGCGGGTAAAATAGATTTTGGATCCATCATCTACGCTCAGCGAACGCAGGCGCTGCGGCACAAAAAGCGTGCCGGTATTGGCGCCCAGCATGGTGACGGTTACGTTTTTTTCATTCTGGGCGGATATCAGCGGATAATCGGTCTGGAACACCTGATTTCGCAGGGTCTGATATCGTTTGGAACTCCAGCTGCAGCGCTGCGCACCGATGGTATCATACCAGGCACTGCCGTTATAGGTATCCTTAATCGCGCCCCGCAGATAAACTGTTTCATCGGCTTGCACCTGCATGACGGCGCGGTTTTCAATTGTGGGCTCTCCGCCGAGATGATCTTCGCCCTGCGGCATCCAGCCGTCAAGGGACAGGCTGTAGTGGGTGCGTTTCTCATTCAGTTGCAAGGCATCCTCTGCCATTTCGCGCAGATTATCGGCAAAGTTTTCCAGGACAGGCACCGTTGTATCCGCAGAGGGAGCAATGAGTACAGCCAGGCCGCACAGCACGCCTGCAGCCGCCAATGCCGCCGCGGGCATTGTTTTGCGGGGAGGAGTGTCGCCCGCCGGCTCCATCGCGTGGGACCAGGCAAACAGCAGCAGGATCGCCGGCAAGGCAGGTAGCATATAAATGCCCGCCCCGCTGCCGACCAGCATTCGTATCATGCAGAGTACCATTCCAAGCGAAAAGATCTGCATGAATACAATGCTGTCCGGATCAGCCAAAATGATTCCGATGAGAGCAAAATACAATGCCAAATGCAGCGCAATCACATCGCTGTACAGCAGCACAGCCGTTTTGGTGCCGCTTATGTACATTTTTACGGCATCGATGACGTTTTTTGCATCCGATATCCAGCCGCCGCCCAGTGCAAAGTGAACGGCTGAGGCTGCCGCAAAAAGCACCAGCGCCAAGGGCAGCAGCCACTTGCGTGTGCGGAGCAGGGCAAATACCGCGGAAAAGGCCGCCGTCCAGCAGACAAAGCGCAGCAGCTGATTCGAAAAGCCGCAGCATTTGAGCAGCGGCAGCCCCATGCTCATTGAAAACAAGGCGGCAATCAGGGTGCTCAAAGCCGCTTGCATTCCTTTTTCACGCAGGCGAGACATAGCACACCTCCACCATGCATTGCTGCAATCTGGCCACATAGGGGCGATCCTGCGGGGCATCGGGCGTCTTGGTAATCAGATAAACGCGGGCAGAAGGTCCCATCCTGCGAATGTGCGCAACCCCCTCCACCACATCGGCGTTCAGGCGGGAGGTAATGATCACCGTTGCGCCTGTCCGGCGCATTCTGCGCAATTCCAGGTTCAGCACACGTGCAAAGTCCGCCCTGCCCGAAAATGGCTGGCGTGCCAATAACTCGGGCAGCATGGAAATGTTTTGTGTGTGCCCTTCCCCCATATAAAATTTCGCCGTCTGCTCCCCGTAAAATGGCATGCGAATCGGCGCATCGCTGCGGGACTGCATCATGGCTACGGACAAAGCCGTTTCGCACAGCGTATCCCGCAAAACAGCACGATTTTCTTCGCTGTCAGAGGGACAGCCGGGCAGGGTGCAGTCCATCAGAATCAGCGTATCGGGCGGCGCAGGCGTTTCATAGCAGCGCACGGTCAGTTCCCGCCGGCGGGCAGACAGTTTCCAGTGCACGCGTTTGAGCGGATCTCCCGGGCGGTAAGCACGGGTATCGTCGGGGGAGGACAAATCCTCGCTGGTACGATTGGGCAGGGCACGGCCGTCATCAGAAGACAAAAAGCGCAGCGCCTGCACCTCAAAATCCCGCGGCAGCACCAGGCACTCTTCCGTTTCTCTGCCGCGCATGCGAATTTCAAACAGTCCGAAGATATCCGAAAAAATCCATGTGTCCACGCCGATTTCGGGCACGCCCACATGCGGTGCGGGAACGGATATTTTCTGCACCTGATTCTGCCTTGCCAGGCGCTCAAACTGGACCGTGTATATCTTTCCGCCGCAGCGGATCAGCACAAGTACAGGCGATATGGGCAAAATTGCCCCGCATTCCGCCGTCAGCTGCGCATGGATGTACTCGCCCCGGAGGACACTTTCCGAAAACAGTTCGCAGCGAAAGCGGATGCAGCGCCTGGCAATGCACACGGTGAGCAGCGAAAACAGCAGCATCAGCACGCCGAAAACGGCAGACAGATAAAACATCCGTCCGCCAAGCGACATCCCGCAAAAAAGGCAAAATGCGGATATCGCAAGCAGCGCGCCGCCCCGACGGGTCACGATGCGCCGGGAACGGGCACGCCGGACATGATTCCCAGCAGAATCTGCTGGGCGGATTGCCCTTTCATGCGTGCTTCCGGGGTCAATATCAGGCGATGTGCCAGCACGGGCAGAGCCATGTGCTTTACGTCGTCAGGCAGGATATAATCCCGTCCTGCCAATACGGCACAGCCTTGGGCGGCGCGAATCAGCGCAATCGCTCCGCGCGGCGATACGCCAAGGGACAGGGCAGGATGTCTGCGGGTCTGCGCTGCCAGCTGTGCCACGTAGGCACGCACCTCGCGGCTGCAGTAAATTGTGCCTACCAGTTCCTGCATAGCAATCACATCCTCCGCGCCGCAGATGCTTTTCAGTTCCGAAAGCGGAGAAACCCGGCCGGAATAACGTTCCAGAACATCCATCTCCTCCTCAACGGAGGGATAGCCGATGGTAATGCGCAGGAAAAAGCGGTCCATTTGCGCTTCGGGCAGAGGGTATGTGCCCACAAAATCCACAGGATTCTGGGTAGCCAGCACCATAAACGGGCGCGGCAATGGATGGGTGACGCCGTCTACCGTTACCTGTCCTTCCTCCATCACCTCCAGCAAGCTGGATTGGGTTTTGGGGGATGTGCGGTTGATTTCGTCTGCCAGGACAATCTGGCTCATCACCGCGCCGCTTTTGTATTCCATTTCGCCCGTATGCAGGGAGGGCATGGTAAAACCCGTGATATCGCTGGGGGTGACATCGGGCGTAAACTGAATGCGCTTAAAAGAGCAGGACAGTGACCGCGCAAGGGCCGCCACCAGGGTGGTTTTTCCCACGCCCGGCACATCCTCAATCAGCACGTGACCCTTGCAGAGCAGGGCAATCAGCGCAAGCTCAATGGCCTGATCCTTACCCACAATCACGCGGCGGATGTTCTGCTGCAGGGCATACACAATGGAGCGAACCTGATTTTGCTGCATGGCTGCTTCCTTTCCGATCTGTCAAAAACAGAAATACACCTTTAGTATACCGCGTGTCACCTGCTTTTGCAATGTTTTCGTAAAAGAAGTGAAACATTTACATTTGTTAAATCCGCTTTTTGCCGGAATCGTAGCGGGTAAGCGGGTTCCATTTCCCGCGCAGATAATGGATTACAAGCAGGCTGAAAAGCAGCAGATTATGGGCAATCATGCATGCCCAGGCAGAGACCAGGCCATAATGCAGCAGCTTTGTACAGATATATGTACCCAGGATGCGCACGCCCCACATACCGATGATATTGAAGGCGAAGGGCGTTACTGTATCTCCCGTCCCCTGCAGCATGCCCTCCAGAATAATGGATACGCCGTAGAATGGCTCGGATACGGCCACCATGCGAAGGACCGTTGCGCCCAGCGCAATCACCGCCGCATCCACCGTAAACAGGCTCATCATCCCCGGTGCAAAGGCAAACAGCAGGCCGCCCGAAACGATCATCAGCGCTACCTCAATGGCTACCAGCATGCGCGCCAGCTGCTGCATACGCTTTGCGTCCCCCGCCCCCAGGGCATTGCCCGTAAGGGTGGCGGCGGCCGTCTGCATGCCGTAGCCCGGAATGTAGAATGCCGATTCCACCGTATTTGCAATGCTGTGCGCCGCCAAGGAAACCGTGCCCAGGGCATTGATCATGGAGGCGAAGGCAACATAGCCAAAGGATGTGCCAAAGCGCTGCAGGGCAGAGGGCAGAGCGACCTTCAGGCAGGGACGAAGCACCTCCCAATCCGGGCGCAGACGCTGTCCCCGCGGAGAGATAACCGGATGATGCCATAGGGCACAGGTGATCCATACGCCGCCGACCACGTAGGAGACGGCACTGGCGATTGCCGCGCCGATAACGCCCCAGCCTGCGCCCGGCATGGTGAAGGATAGACCCGTCAGATGGACCGTGCGGGTTTCGTAGATCAGAAAATAATTGAGCACCACGTTAACCAGGTTCATTGCAATGCCTGCGCGCATGGGTGTTTTGGTATCCCCCGTTGCGCGAAGCGCTGTTCCGAAGATCGTACTGGCGGCACGTGCCAGCATCGGAATATACAGTATGGCAAAGTACTGCCCCGAAAGCGTCTGGATTTCGGGATCGGCGTGCATCCATACCGGCACCTGACGCCAAAGCAGCAAAGGCAGCACCGTAAACAGCGTGCCCGAAAAGAGCACGGCAAGCACCGCCTGCGAGGATGTCCGCGCCGCGCGCTCGCGGTCATTTGCCCCGTAAGCCTGAGCAATAAAGGACAAAAAACCGATGCCCAGTGCCGACACCGTGCTGCCAAGCAGCCAACTGACGGTGGTGGTGGCGCCGACGGCTGCCGTTGCCATGGCCCCAAGCCTGCCCACCATGGCCGCATCCACATACTGAACCGCCGTGCTCATCAGCTGCTCCAGCATGGTCGGCCAGGCCAGTGCCCAGATCATCCCCAGCAGCATCCGTTTTTCACCCTTCAAGCGCTTTGCCGTCATTGCTTTCCAATCCCCGTTTTCTTTCGTGTACAGGGTTTAGGATAGCGCGCGGAGAGATGTTTTGTCAATGAAAAAATATGTCATCGAATGCCATTTTTATGCCGCACAGAAGTGCCGAAGTATGCTATAATGAAGCAACCTCTTGTGAAATTGAAGGAGGATGTGCGATGCGTTGCGGATGCATTGAATGCGGCGCGTTTATGATTCATGCGGATGATGCCGAAGCCTGCGTCTGCCCCGAATGCGGGCATCGCTGCAGTGCGTGCTTGGGCACCAATACCGTGGTCAGCCGTGAACAGCTGAAAAATTTATCCTCTGTACGCTGGATTACCCATGATATCGAGCGGGCGCAGGATACGTTGGCAGGAAAAGACACATCTGAGGAGGATGAGCCATGAGCGCATCGCTGCCCAAGCTCATTGCCGTGGTCGGCACCAATGCCTCCGGAAAAAGCAGCCTGGCCATCAGCCTTGCCCAATGTCTGGACGGCGAAATCATATCCGCCGATTCCCGTCAGGTTTACCGCGGATTGGATCTGGGCAGCGGCAAAGTAAGCCCTGAGGAAATGCAGGGGGTTCGGCATCATCTGCTGGATGTCTGCGACCCGGGCACTTTTTTCACCATGGCCGATTTTCAGCATCTGGCTTACCGGGCAATTGACGATGTGCTGTCCCGCGGGCATGTGCCGATATTGGCCGGCGGCACGGGGCTCTACGTGGATGCCGTTTGTGACGGCTATGTGCTGTCCGACATCGAGCCGGACCTGTCCTACCGTCGGGAACTGGAGCAGCTTTCCACCGCGCAGCTCTACAGCATGCTTCAAGCGGCTGCGCCGGATACTACCATTGACCCGCAGAACCGCAACCGTGTGATGCGGGCGCTGGAAAAGCTGCACGACGGCGATACGCTGCCGGCACAGAAATGCCCGCGGTACGATGTCCTGCGCCTTGGCGTAACGTGGGATCGCCCCACCCTGTGTGCCCGCATCGATGAGCGTCTTGCCCGGCGTGTGGAACAAGGCATGATCGAAGAGGTGGACGGGCTGCTGAAATCGGGAGTTTCGCCCGATTTTCTGTATCGTCTGGGGCTGGAATACCGCCTGATCAGCCAATACCTGCTGGGGGCTTTCAACAGCCGGGATGCCATGCTGGAAGAGCTTTCCCGTGCCATCAAGCGCTTTGCCAAACGTCAGATGACCTGGTTCCGTCGGGATGCGCGCATCCATTGGCTGGATATGCGCGGCGATCCCCTGCACGAAGCACAGGAGCTTTGCGAAGACTTTCTGAAATAGTCAAAATAATAAACAAAAAGCCTGCCCTGCGGGTAATCGGCGTTCAGAGAAAGACTCTCTCATGCCGACTGCCCGCAGGGCAGGCGATTTATGCGCTGTTTACGCCTCTGTAATCCGTTTTTCGAAATAGCGGCCGAGTGCGGCCAACAGGCGCAGGCACTCCTCCGTCATCTCGGGCGGATATTTGTCAATGGCGTTTGTCGCCTCAAAGTTCAAATCGCCGCGATAGCCGATTTCCTTCAGGCCAAGCAGGAAGCCCTCCCAGTCCAGTGTGCCGGTGTATGGCGCGGTATGCTCGTCCAGATGGCCGGAATTATCATGCATATGCAGTGCCTTGATGCGATGTCCCAGCAGCTTTACGGCACGGTGCACATTTTCGCGCGCCAGATGACAATGGCCGGTATCAAAGCAGAAGCCGAACAGTTCCTCTCCGGCAATCGCGTTCAGTTCGTCAATCCAGTGCGCCGCCTCATAAAAATCGGAGCAGACGCTGGCAAAACGTGTCCCTTCGGGGCCGACGGCGAACAGGTTTTCCAGCAAAGCCATCACATGGTGCTGCTTAAGATCGGGAATCAGCGCAGTATAAATGGCCTTGTTGATTTTCCATTCCTCATCGGCGGAGAGACGCTTTTCATTGGAATGCGGCGCAGCAGGATGAATAATGCAATGTTTGCAATTCATGTACTCGGTCACTGCGATGGCTTTTTTGGTGATTTCAATCATGCGGCGGTTGGTCTCATCATTGTATTCCACCCAGACAGGGAAGGGAGCATGAACCTGGCTGATCACGATTCCCGCCTTCTGCGCGGCCTCTTTGTAGGGACGCACCGCCTCCAAAATGGTTTCCAGCGGCTCATCCATAATAGCGGTTCCGCCGGCACGGACAACTTTGGCGGGCATCAGATAATGTCCCATGCCAAATTGAATTCCGTCAATGCCGCAGCGTTTGAGCATGGCATAGCCTTCCTCCGGCCCGAAGCGATCACAGGTGCTTCCCTCATGAATCGAAATAATCATTTATGCAACTCCCTATCGAATTTTGATATATTTTGAAAATTATTTATTCCTTGATGCGCTTTTCAAAATATGCGCCCGTTTCGGCAATCAGCTGAAGGGCAGTGCGCCACATGGGTTCGGGATAACGATTGAGCACATTAAATGTTTCAAAGCTCAGGTCTCCGTCATAGCCGATATCACGCAATCCGGCGATAAAGGACTCCCAGTTGCCCACGCCCATGTACGGGGCCACATGCCAGTCAATATGGCCGTTATTATCGTTGATATGCAGCACCTTCAGGCGCTTGCCGATGATGTTCAGGCTGTAGCGCATATCTTGACCGGTCAGCAGGCAATGGCCTGCATCAAAGCAGAAGCCGAACAGTTCCTCTCCGGCCATATCGTTCAGGCGATCAACCCACTCCGCCGCCTGATGGAAATCAGAGCAGACCGCGGAGTACCGCATGCCCTCGGGACCGCCCGTGAACATGTTTTCAAGGCAGGCTACCACATGATGCTCCCGCAGGGTGGGGATCAAAGCGCCGTACATGTCACGGTTCAGTTCCCACTCTTCCTTTGCGCTGAAGCGCTTTGCGCTTTCGGGATGGAAAGCGGGATGGATTACGCAGTATTTGCTTCCTACATAGGCTGTCAAGGCAATGGTTTTCTTCTGGCCTTCCAGCACGCGGGCATTGAGCGCATCCTTTTCGGGAAGCCAGGACGGGAAGGGCGAATGCGTTTGGGAAACCACCATCTGATGCCGTGCTGCCGCCTCATTATAAGGGCGGAAAATTTCATAGAGGTCATCCAGCGGCTGATCCATGGGAGCGGGGGCGTCATCGCGGATCATCGTGGAATTGAACCACTTGTTCAGGTTAAAATCAACGCTCTGAAAACCCACATCATGCAGCAGCTTAAAGCTTTCGTCAATACCATAGAAATCCGCCAGGCGGGTATTCTGTACAGAAATTCTCATACTGTTACCTCCATTCGTATCGGCGTGTCTCCCCGATACCATTGTATCTACTTTACCAACGTATGATTTGTTTGTCAATGCAGAATCGGGAAAAATATTATACAACCGGGTGTTTGCTTTCCTGCTTCAGTCCCGTGTTATCCTTGGTATTTGCGGGAAACATCGTTCTTTTCGATCTTCCTCGTCGATTGAAGCAGCATAGAGCCTTTCGGAGTTGGCCTGAATGCTTTTATATTCTGTCGGGATCAGCCGACTGTCGCTGCTGACGGCGCATGATATCAGTTTGTATTTTTCTCTGCCATCGTTTTTCTTATTCGGTCAAGTCAGCATATTTTGCGCCGATCACGGTGCATAGGTCATCGGGCTTCAATTCCACCTGCAGGCCGCGGCGCCCCGCGCTGACGCAAATGGTATCAAAAAGCTGTGCCGTTTCATCAATACAGGTTTGAAACAGCTTTTTCATGCCCAGCGGGGAACAGCCGCCGTGAATATACCCCGTCAGCGGCAGCAGCTCCTTTTGGAGCAGCATGGCGATGTTCTTTTCCCCCACTGCATGCGCTGCCTTTTTAAGGCTCAGTGTGCAGTTGACCGGTACATCAAATACATAGTACCGTCTGGATGCGCCGATGGTGACCAACGTTTTGAAAACACGTTCGGCCTCGATACCGGTCAAGGCCGCAACAGCCTCGCCATCGACCGCATCCGGATCATAGCTGTGCATTTGATACGCAATTCCCTGCGCATCCAGCAAACGCAGCGCATTGGTTTTATCCTCTGTCTTTTTCAAGGTGATTCGTCTCCCACCATTCAGTGCTGTTCAGCAGCCGATTTGCACAGATATTATATCAGAAAACCATGCAAAGCAAAACCCCCGCCCGGCCCAAGCCGAACGAGGGATTTGTTTGTGCGGATTACACCAATTCGATGATAACCATCTCGGCACCATCGCCGCGGCGGGCACCCAGCTTATAGGTGCGGGTATAACCGCCGGCGCAGCCCTTTTCCTGATTGCGGGCACGATACTTGGGGCCCAGCTCACGGAAGAGCTTCTCGATTACGGGATGCTTGTTATCCTTGGTGCGCTCTTTGTAATCGCTCTTGCTTTCCTCGGCGGTCTTCTGCTCTTTGAGATCGTAGAGGTACGCCATCATCAGACGGCGGGCATGGAGCTTTTCAGGCAGGTCGTTGGTGACAGTCACTTCAACGATCTGACCCTTGTCATTGTGATAGGACTTCTGGACGTCCACGGTCTTATCATACTCGCGGACAGCCAGGGTAATCATTTTTTCCGCGACGCTGCGGACTTCCTTGGCGCGAGCCAAGGTCGTCTCGATGCGGCCATACCAGATCAGATTGGTAACCTGGTTGCGCAGCAGCGCCTTACGCTGATCGGCCGTGCGGCCCAGCTTACGTTGCGTTGCCATGGGGAGTTCCTCCTTACGCCCTGGCGGGCGGTAACGTTAGTCTTCGGACGGGCGCAGGCCAAGGCCCAACGCCTGTAGCTTTTGTTCCACTTCCTCGAGGCTCTTCTTGCCGAGGTTGCGTACCTTCATCATATCATCCTGATTGCGCTGCACAAGCTCGGACACATTGTTGATGCCGGCGCGCTTGAGGCAGTTATAGGCACGGACGCTCAGGTCAAGCTCCTCGATGGTCATTTCAAGAACCTTTTCCTTCTTGTCATCCTCGGTACTGGTAAAGATGATGGGCATTGTCTGATCGGTCAGGCCGACAAACAGCTCCAGCTGGTCACGCAAAATCTTGGCGGCCATGCTGATTGCCTCATCGGGAAGCACGGAGCCATTGGTCCAAACTTCAAGCGTGAGCTTGTCATAGTCCGTAACCTGGCCAACACGTGTATCCTCTACCGTATAATTTACCTTACGGATGGGTGTGTAAATCGAATCTACCGGGATGACGCCGATGGGCATCTGCGGGGTTTTGTTCTTATCAGCGGATACATAACCGCGCCCCTTGTCGATGGTTACCCAGATATGAAGTTTTGCGCCTTCACCCAGGGTGGCGATGTGCAGGTCGGGGTTGATTACCTCTACCTCATCATCTGCCTGAAGATCGGCCGCAGTCACTTCACAGGGACCCACCGCATTGAGCTCAAGCGTCTTGGGCTGATCGGCGTAGATGCGCAGGGAGAGCTCCTTAAAGTTCAGGATGATCTCCGATACATCTTCCTTTACGCCCGGAACCGTTGAAAACTCATGCTGGACGCCGTCAATCCGAATGCTTGTTACTGCCGCACCGGGAAGGCTGTTGAGCAGTACGCGGCGAAGCGCATTGCCCAGCGTATGCCCGAAGCCGCGTTCGAGCGGCTCCACGGCGAAACGGCCGTAGGTGTTGTTGTCGGCAACCTCCAGACACTCGATGTGCGCTTTTTCGATTTCTGCGATCACGGCGTTCTACCCTCCTATTATTGGAAACCGTCGTTGTAAAATGCTTTGCTATGCGACGTTCATTAACGGGAGTAGAACTCGACGATCATGTTCTCCTGCAGAGCGAAATCGATGTCCTCACGCACGGGAAGGGCGACAACGGTAGCAGTCAGTTCGTCCGCATTGAAGGTGATCCACTTGGGCAGGATGCGGGAAGCATTGCCTTCGCGCACAGCCTTGAAATGAGGCATTTCCTTGCTCTTGGCACGGACGGTGATGACGTCGTTTTCTTCCACGGTGTAGGAAGGAATGTCTACCTTCTTGCCGTTTACCAGGATGTGGCCATGCAGCACCAGCTGACGGGCCTGCGGACGGGAAGCACCCAGACCGCTGCGGTAAACGACGTTATCCAGACGGCGCTCCAGCAGGCTCAGCAGGTTTTCACCGGTGATGCCCTTCATGTTGGTAGCGCGCTCATAGGTCTTATAGAATTGGGTTTCAAGCAAACCGTAAGCGCGGCGGGCCTTCTGCTTTTCACGCAGCTGCATGCCGTACTCACTGGGTTTACGCTGACGAGCCTGGCCGTGCTGACCAGGAGGGGTAGGACGCTTGCCAAGCGCGCACTTCTCGGAGAAGCACTTTTCGCCCTTCAGGAAGAGCTTGGTGCCCTCGCGGCGGCACATACGGCAAACAGAACCAGTATATCTAGCCATAATAGCCTCCTAAAATTACACTCTTCTGCGCTTGGGCGGACGGCAACCGTTGTGCGGGATGGGCGTCACGTCCTTGATCATGGTGACCTCAAGGCCGGCAGCCTGGAGAGAGCGGATAGCCGCCTCACGGCCCGAGCCGGGACCCTTGACGAACACGTCAACAGACTTGAGGCCAAACTCAGTGCTGGCCTTGGCAGCCGCTTCGGCAGCCATCTGCGCGGCGAAGGGAGTGCTCTTCTTGTTGCCGCGGAAGCCCATGCCGCCCGAGGAAGCCCAGGACAGCGCATTGCCGTTGACGTCGGTGATGGTCACGATGGTGTTATTGAAGGAAGAACTGATATGCGCAACGCCGCGCTCAACGAGCTTCTTTTCACGGCGCTTGCGGGTAATCTTCTTCGCCTTGGGTTGAGTTTTGGGTGCCATTTAAATTCCCTCCGCGCCCCGCTAAGGGGCTTCATCAATTCAGCTTACTTAGTAGCCTTCTTCTTGCCAGCTACCTGCTTCTTGGGACCCTTACGGGTGCGCGCATTGGTCTTGGTATTCTGGCCGCGGACAGGCAAGCCACGGCGATGGCGAACACCGCGATAGCTGCCGATTTCCATAAGGCGCTTGATATTGAGCGATACATCACGGCGCAGGTCGCCCTCCACCTTGAGGTGATGCTCAATGTATTCGCGCAGCTTGCTGATTTCGTTCTCGGAGAGATCCTTCACGCGGGTGTCAGGATTGATGCCGGTCTCGGCAATAATCTGCTGGGAAGTGGTCAGGCCGATGCCATAGATATAGGTAAGGCCTACTTCCACGCGCTTCTCTCTGGGCAGGTCAACGCCCGCAATACGTGCCATGTGTTGGTTACACCTCCAAATGTGTTCGGTTGATGATCAACCTTCGGACCGGGTGGGAAAGACCCCGGAAGTGTATGGATACTGCTCATGGTCCCTTGGGGGAGGGAAGCCCCCTTGGGCAGCCGCCCAGAGCAGTGAGCCATCAAGATTTCGGCATGAGCATGCCGGTTGGAAGCCGGGTGCTTCCTATAATAATGCTTAGCCCTGCTTCTGCTTGTGCTTGGGATTCTCGCAGATGACCATGACATGGCCCTTGCGCTTGATGATCTTGCACTTTTCGCAAATGGGCTTTACAGACGGACGAACCTTCATGGGAAATCCTCCTTGCTTGAGATAGCCTGTCGGCTTTGAGATGGAACGGCTTTTATGCCTTGCTGCGCCAGGTGATGCGGCCCCGCGTCAAATCGTAGGGCGAGAGCTCAACCTTAACCTTGTCACCCGGATAAATGCGAATGAAATTCATGCGCATCTTGCCGGAGATGTGCGCCATGATGCGATGTCCGTTGGGCAGTTCCACCAGGAACATGGCATTGGGCAGCGCCTCAACAATTTTGCCTTCCATTTCGATGACGTCGTTCTTTGACAAACCGGGTTGCCCTCCTTGTTATGCTCGGTCGCATTTCACCTTTGCTCATCGCGCTTTAATTGGGGAAGTTGATCCGCCTGACCTGCGGGCGCAGCCTCGCCCGTATGGAAGGGCCGCAGTGCACTGCGCACATCGCTGTCCTTCAAGCGGTTCAATGCATAAAGCGAGAGGATTTCGGGCGCCTCATGCGGCGTCGCGGACAGATGTTTGCGCCGCTTCCGCTTGGGTTTTTCCACCTTTCGGCGATCGCCGTCGCAGATCAGCACAAAATCGTCATCCAACGATAATAATACCACAAAAGGGTATCCTTTGTCACGCCCTTTTTTTGAAAAAACAACATTTCCTGCCTTTATTTCCGGTTTCAAATGTTATTTTCTCCTTTCGGGGCGTTCTCCCAGCTGAAACCGGGATATGTGAGCACCTCGGGAAGGCCGTTTGTGATGGCAATCGTGTGCTCGTAATGGGAACAGGGCTTGTGATCGTTGGTTACCATCGTCCAACCGTCACGCAGCTGATGCACCTGGTAGTGTCCCAGGGCGATCATGGGTTCAACGGCAATCGTCATGCCGCGGCGGAGGCGAACACCGTGTCCCGGCGTGCCGTAATTGGGAACGCTGGGATCCTCGTGCATTTCGCGCCCGATGCCGTGGCCTGTCAAATCGCGGATGACACCGTAATTGTAGGACTCGGCCAGCTGCTGCACCGCGTGGCCGACATCGCCCAGGCGGTTGCCGTCCACGGCCTGCCTTGCGCCTTCAAAGAAGCAGCGCTCGGTGACCTCAATCAGCTGCGCGCATTCGGGCGAAATCTCCCCCAGCCCCTTGGTAAAGGCGCTGTCTGCCTGCCAGCCGTCCAGAATCAGACCGCAGTCAACGCTGACAACGCTGCCTTCCTTCATTTCCACATGCTTGCTGGGAATGCCGTGCACAACCTCATCATCGATGCTGACGCAAAGCGTGGCCGGATAATCGCAGTAGCCCAGGAAGGAAGGAATTGCATGGGCGCGGGTAATCAGCTCATGCGCGTAACGGTCCAGATCCAGGGTGGTCATGCCCGGTGCCATCTTTTCACGAAGCTGGCAGAGCACATCATAGAGCAGGTGACCGGCTGAGCGCATTTTTGCCAGCTGAAGATCATTCTTAATGGTAATCATTGTTTTTTCGCTTCCAGCGCGGCCTTAACGGCCTGATAGTTTTCCTCGATGGTACCGCGGCAATCGGCGGTGGACAGGATGCCCTTCTTTTGATAGTAGTCAATCAAAGGGGCGGTCTTTTCCTGATACACGGCCAGACGGTTTGTCACTGTTTCGGGCTTATCATCATCACGCTGATACACTGCGCCGCCGCAGGCAGGGCATTTGCTGTCCTTGAGCAGCGAGGTATGATAGGTGCCGCCGCAGTCGGCGCACACACGGCGTCCGGACAGGCGGTCGATGATGATGTCATCGGGGGTGTCAATGTTGAGTGCCACATCGATGTGGGCAATCTCATCCAGTGCCTCAGCCTGCGCGACGGTACGCGGGAAGCCGTCCAGGATATAGCCATTCTCGCAGTCCGGCTCCGCCAGACGTTCCTTCACCATGGCAACCACCACATCATCGGGAACAAGTTCGCCCTTGTCAATGTAGCGCTTCGCGTCCAAACCCGTAGGGGTCTGCTCACGAATGGCACGGCGGAACATGTCACCGGTAGAGATTTGGGGGATGCCCAGCTCCTTCATCAGTCGCTGCGCGTGCGTGCCCTTGCCGGCACCGGGGGGGCCCAGGAAGACAATATTCATACTGGGGCTCCTTTCTAATCGCTAAAAAGGGGTGGACGTTCATTTCATGATGTCCCAAAGGCAACAATGTCTTGAGCGCCACAAAATCCCAGCCCCCGCCCCGAAGGGCGGGAGTGGGATCATAATGCTTTGTTTTGCTACGCGCCTTTTATCAAAGGAAACCCTTGTAGTGGCGCATAACCAGCTGAGCTTCCACCTGGCGGACGGTCTCGATGGCTACGCTGACGGCAATCAGGATGGAGGAAGCGGCAAAGGGAATCTGCACGTTGTTCCATACGGACAGCAGCGTAGGCACAGTGGCCAGGATTGCCAGGAAAAGAGCAGCGAACAGGGTGAGGCGGTTGGAGGTACGCTGGAGATAATCCACAGTGACCTTGCCGGGACGACGGCCGTTGATGGTGCCGCCCTGCTTCTGGATGTTCTCGGCGATCTCACGAGGATTGAAGGTAATGCTCGTATAGAAGTAGGAGAACAGGATGATGAGGATCGCGCACACGATCAGGTACAGCGCAGAGGACTGAGACATGTAAGTGCTCCACCACTTGTATACGCCGCTGTTGGTGCCGAAGAAGGCAAAGATCGTGCCGGGGAAGCTCATGAAGGAGTAGGCAAAGATCAGGGGCAGTACGCCCACAGCGATGACCTTCAGGGGGATGTACGTGCTCTGGCCGCCATAAGCCTTACGGCCAACCACGCGCTTGGCATACTGCACGGGGATGCGGCGTTCGCCCATATCCACGAAAGTAACCAGGGTGGTGATTACCAGGCAGCTGATGATGATAACCAGGAACTGCCAGATGGTGGTGCCATAGTTGGTGATGCCGACAGCATCGGTGAAGGCAAGCACGATACCATTGAAGAGGTTGGAGATGATACCGGCAAAGATCAGCAGGGAAACGCCGTTGCCGATACCATTCTTGGTGATACGCTCACCGATCCACATTGCCAGGGCGGTGCCGCCGGCCATGATGATACCGATGGTCATATAACCGAAGAAGTTTTCATAAGCGGGATAGAGGACATTGCCGGACTTCTGCAAACCGGCGATAATGCCGATTGCCTGCAGGGCAGCCAAGGCAACGGTTACGTAGCGGGTGATGCGGTTGATCTTCTGCTTACCTTCATCGCCGCCGTCCTTCTGGAGACGCTCCAGAGCGGGGATAGCAACGGTCAGCAGCTGCATAATAATGCTGGAGTTGATGTAGGGCGTAATACCCATAGCCATGATAGTCATCTGGCTGAAGGAATTACCGGTCATCATGTTGACCAGACCCAGCATATCGTAATTGTTGGCTACTTCCTGTACAACCGCGGCGTTAATGCCCGAAACGGGAATCACGCCGACCAGACGGAACAGCACCAGCATCAGGAAAGTGTAGATCAGCTTTTTGCGAAGCTCTTCGACCTTCCATGCGTTACGCAGCGTTTCCCACATTTCAGATCACCTCGGCTTTCCCGCCGACGGCCTCGATCTTTTCTTTTGCAGACTGGGTGAACTTTGTCACCTGAACGGTCAGCTTCTTGGTCAGCTCGCCGCCGCCAAGGATCTTGACACCATCCAGCACCTGCTTAACCAAGCCGGCTTCTTTGAGAAGCGCGACGGTAACCACGGTGCCATCCTCAAAGATTTCCAGGCTGCCAACGTTGACAGTCGCATATTCCTTGGCATAAATGTTGGTAAAGCCGCGCTTGGGGATGCGGCGGGTCAGAGGCATCTGGCCGCCCTCAAATCCCGGACGCTTGCCGCCGCCGGAGCGCGCTTTGGCGCCCTTGTGGCCTTTACCGGAGGTCTTGCCAAGACCGGATCCTACGCCTCGACCAAGGCGCTTCGGAGCAGTCGTAGAGCCGAAAGCCGGCTGCAACTCGTGCAATTTCATGAGGTTGGGCCTCCTTATTCGTTGATTTCTTCCACCTTGACCATGTGCTTTACAGCAAAGATCTGACCGCGGATGCAGGGATTGTCTTCCTTGACCACGGACTGACCGATCTTGCGCAGGCCCAGAGCCTTTACGGTGTCGATGTGCTTCTGCAGGCTGGAAATGGGGGACTTAACCAGGGTAATCTTCAGTTTCATGGTTTTATCCTCCTTAGCCCAGAATTTCTTCCACCGTCTTGCCGCGCATCTGCGCAACCTGTTCGGCGGAGCGGAGCTGCTTGAGACCTTCGATCGTCGCCTTTACGGTGTTGATCTTATTGTTGGTGCCAAAGCTCTTGGTACGAATATCCTTGATGCCGGCCAGCTCCAGCACGGGGCGGGCAGCACCGCCGGCGATTACGCCGGCACCTTCTTCTGCGGGAAGAAGGACAACCTTCGCGGTGCCATAGTAGCCCACGATGGGATGCGGAATGGTGGTGCCGCTGGTGGGCACGTTGATCAGATGCTTCTTGCCGTCCTCGTTGGCCTTGCGGATGGCTTCGGGAACTTCCTTAGCCTTGCCCATGCCGACGCCTACACGGCCGTTTTCATCGCCGACGACAACCAGCGCGACAAAGCGCATGTTGCGGCCGCCCTTAACGGTCTTGGAAACACGGTTGACAGCAACCAGTCTTTCCTTAAATTCGCTCTGGGGCTCTTCGCGGCGATCACGTTCTCTACGTTGCATTGCGTGTTGCCTCCTTCTTAGAACTTAAGGCCCGCTTCACGGGCGCCGGCAGCCAAAGAGGCCACACGGCCGGTGTAAACATAGCCGCCGCGGTCAAAGACCACCTTTTCTACGCCCGCCTGCATGGCGCGCTCGGCTACGAGTTTGCCAACCAGCTTGGCCTCGCCGGACTTGTCAACTTCATCAAGCTGACCCTTGAGGGCCGGATCGAGGGAGGAAGCCTGAACGAGAGTAATGCCCTTGGTATCGTCGATAACCTGAGCATAAATGTACTTATTGCTGCGGTATACGCACAGACGCGGCATTTCAGGGGTGCCGCTGATCTTTTTGCGGACACGTGCGTGGCGGATGACGCGCACTTCGTTACGGTCACGCTTTTTGAACATTTGCAGTCACTCCTTTCCTTACTTGCCGCTCTTGCCTTCCTTGCGGCG
>CAVFPH010000005.1:0-17543 GCA_963624325.1 bacterium | reverse complement strand
TATGCTCGTTCTCGTACTTAATGCCCTTGCCCAGATAGGGTTCCGGCGGACGGATCGCGCGAATATCGGCGGCAAGGTTGCCTACCTGCTGCTTGTTGGCGCCCTTGATAACGATCTTGGTCTGCACGGGGCACTCGAAGGTGATGCCTTCGGGAGCGGGCAGGATCACAGGATGGGAGAAACCGATGTTGATCGTCAGCACGTTGTTTTCAACTGCCGCACGATAGCCGGTACCGACCATCTCAAGGGACTTGGAGAAGCCTTCGGTAACGCCGTGCACCATGTTGGCAATCAGCGCGCGGTAGAGGCCGTGCATTGCCTTGTGGGGCTTGGCATCGCTGGGGCGATTGAGGGTGAGAACATTGCCTTCCTGATGAAGGGTGATCACGGGATTGACCTGCTGCGTCAGGGTGCCCTTGGGGCCCTTGACGGTGACGAAGTTGTTTTCGTCAACCGTTACCGTCACGCCAGCGGGTACCGTAATCGGAAGTTTACCGATTCGAGACATTTGTTTTTCCTCCTAAGCGTGATTCGGTTACCAGATGTAGCAGAGCACTTCGCCGCCGAGGTTTTCCTGGCGAGCGGCGCGATCGGTCATCAGACCCTTGGAGGTGCTGATGATGGCCACGCCCAGACCGCCCAGAACCTTGGGCAGCTCTTCGCAGCGCGCGTAAACGCGCAGGCCGGGCTTGGAAATGCGCTTGAGGCCCGCGATGACAGGGGTGGACTTGCCATTGACGTACTTCAGGGTTACCTTGATCTGGCCCTGCAGACCATCGTCAATCACATCATAAGCCTTGATATAGCCTTCATCCAGCAGGATCTTGGCGATCGCTTTCTTGGTGTTGCTGGCAGGCATTACTGTCGCATCATGCCGGGCGACTTGCGCGTTGCGGATACGGGTAAGCATATCGGCAATGGGATCATTTACGATCATGTTGTAACCTCCTTCTTACCAGCTCGCCTTGCGGACGCCGGGGATCTGGCCCTTATAGGCCAATTCACGGAAGCAGATACGGCAGATGCCGTAGCGGCGCAGTACGCTGTGCGGACGGCCGCACAGACGGCAGCGGGTGTAAGCGCGGGTGGAGAACTTCGGCTCACGCTGCTGCTTGAGTTTCATGCTGAGTTTTGCCATTATTGTCTCCTCCTCGCTTAATGTTCAAAGGGCATGCCGAGCAGACGAAGGAGCTCTTTGGCTTCCTCATCGGTCTGAGCCGTGGTCACGAAGATCATTTCCATGCCGCGGATCTTTTCAACCTTGTCATACTCGATTTCGGGGAAGAGCAGCTGCTCACGGATGCCCAGGGCATAGTTGCCGCGGCCGTCAAAGGCCTTGGTGCTCACGCCGCGGAAGTCGCGTACGCGGGGCAGGGCGATGTTGACCAGCTTATCCATGAACTCTTCCATACGGGCGCCGCGCAGGGTAACCTTTGCGCCGACGTTCATGCCTTCACGAACCTTGAAGTTAGCGATGGACTTCTTGGCCTTTGTAACCTGGGGCTTCTGGCCGGCGATTTCGGTCAGTTCCGCCACGGCGTTTTCAAGTGCCTTGGCGTTGTCCTTGCAGTCACCAAGACCCATGTTGATGACGATCTTCTCCAGACGGGGGATCATCATCACGTTTTTATAGCCGAACTTCTGCTGCAGAGCAGGAACGGCTTCGGTCAGGTACTTTTCCTTAATGCGGGTTGCCATTGCCGTTTCCTCCTATCAGTCAATCTGTTCGTGGCACTTTTTGCAGATGCGGGTCTTGGAGCCGTCAGCATTGACCTTCCAGCCATAGCGGGCGGGCTTGCCGCACTTCTTGCACACAAGCATAACGTTGCTGGCATCGATGGCAGCTTCCTTATGCACGATGCCGCCGGGCATACCCTGTCCGCGGGGCTTCTGGTGCTTGGTTACGATGTTGACGCCTTCAACGATGACCTTGCCGGTCTTGGGGAAAGCGTTCACAACGGAGCCCTTCTTGCCCTTGTCCTTGCCGGCGATGACGATGACCTGATCCTTGGCTTTTACATGCAGCTTCATAAATCTGTCATCCTCCTATTACAGCACTTCGGGCGCGAGAGATACGATCTTCATGAAATCCTTATCCTCACGAAGCTCACGGGCTACTGGTCCAAAGATGCGCGTACCGCGCGGCAGTTTCTGGTCGTTGATGATCACGGCAGCGTTATCGTCAAAGCGGATATAGCTGCCATCCAAGCGGCGGATGGGCTGGTGCTGGCGCACGATCACGGCCTTTACCACGTCACCCTTCTTGACGGTGCCGCCGGGGGTGGCGGTCTTGACGCTGGCGACGATTACATCGCCAATCGACCCGTCGCGGCGGAAAGAACCGCCCAGCACGCGGATGCACATGATCTCTTTGGCGCCGGAGTTATCGGCAACCTTAAGTCGCGTTTGCGGCTGAATCATACGGGATTTCCTCCTTTATAGTTTCCGCTCCATGCAGTCCCTTGACCCATGGGCGGTCGAGAACGGTAGAAGACGCAAACGCTTACTTGGCCTTCTCGATGATTTCTACCACGCGCCAGCGCTTTTCGCGGCTGAGCGGGCGGGTTTCCATCAGGCGTACGGTATCGCCGATACCGCAGGCATTTTCTTCATCATGAGCCTTCAGCTTGCTGGTCTTGTTCATGATCTTGCCATACAGGGGATGACGAACGCGGGTTTTGATGGATACTACAACGGTCTTGTCCATCTTATCGCTGACGACCACGCCAATGCGGGTCTTACGGATTCCTCTTTCTTCGGACATTGAAGTGCCTCCTTTCGGCTGATATTACGCCTTGGTCTTGGCAGTCAGGGCAGTCATGGCGCGAGCGATGTCACGCTTGACGGCGTTGATCTGCATTACATTGTCGAGCTGGCCGGTGGCGAGACGGAAACGAAGGTTGAACAGCTCTTCTTTCAGATCCGCGATCTTCTTGGTCAGTTCCTCGACGGACATAGCGGCGAATTCACTTGCCTTCATTCGTTACTCACCATCCTTTCCGTAGCCTTCACGGGTAACGAACTTGCAGCGCAGGGGCAGCTTGTGGCTGGCCAGGCGCAGCGCCTCACGGGCGTCAGACTCGGGCACGTCCTTGATTTCAAACAGCACGCGGCCGGGCTTTACGACAGCCACCCAGTACTCCGGAGAACCTTTACCGGAGCCCATGCGGGTTTCGGCAGGCTTGGCGGTAACGGGCTTGTCGGGGAAAATCTTGATCCATACCTGGCCGCCACGCTTGGTGTAGCGGGTCAGGGCAATACGGGCAGCCTCAATCTGCTGGCTGGTAACCCAGCAGGGCTCCAGAGCAACCAGGCCGTAATCGCCGTAGGCGACGAAGTTGCCGCGGTGGGCGGCACCCTTCATGCGGCCGCGGAAAACGCGGCGGCGTTTTACTCTCTTAGGCATCAACATGGTTTATTTGCCTCCTTCGGTGCGCACGGCAGGCTTCTTGGCCTGGGGCAGGATCTGACCCTTGTAGATCCACACCTTTACGCCCAGACGGCCATACGTGGTCTTGGCCTCAGCGAAGCCATAGTCAATGTTGGCGCGCAGCGTCTGCAGGGGGATGGAGCCTTCATGATACTGCTCGGTACGGGCGATATCCGCGCCGTTGAGACGGCCGCCGACGGATACCTTGATACCCTTGGCAGCTTCGCCGCCCTTCATGGGGCGCATGGCGCGCTGAATGCTCTGCTTCATCGCGCGGCGGAAAGCAATGCGCTTTTCCAGCTGCTGGGCGATGTTCTCGGCAACCAGCTGAGCGTCGGTATCGGGAGACTTGATCTCCATCACATTGATGTTGCAGGCATGGCCCAGGAACTTTTCGACTTCGGCCTTCAGTTCCTCGATGCCCTTGCCGCCGCGGCCGATGATCATGCCGGGCTTGCCGGTGAAGATGTTGACCGTCATGCGAGCGTCGCTGCGCTCGACATCGATGCGGCTGATGCCGGTGGAATAGAACTTTTTCTTAAGCATTTCGCGCAGCTTATGATCCTCGATGAGGTGGTTCGCGAAATCCTTTTTATCGGCGTACCAGCGCGTGCTCCAATCGAAGATCACGCCTACGCGTGCGCCATGCGGATTAACTTTCTGACCCATTCGGAAACCTCCCTCTCTTACTTCTTTTCGTCAAGGATCACGCTGATGTGGCAGGTGCGGCGCAGCATCGGGGAAGCCGAGCCGCGGCTGCGGGCTACATAGCGCTTAAGGGTGGGGCCGGGATTGGCATACACCTCAGCAACGTAGAGCGTGCTGCGATCCATTTCCTGGTTGTTCACGGCGTTGGCTACGGCGCTGGACAGCAACTTGTAGACAACGGGGGAAGCAGCCTTGGGGGTGTACTGCAGGATAGCCAGCGCCTCATCCACATTCTTGCCGCGGATCAGGTCGATGACGATCTTGACCTTACGGGGAGAGATGCGCACATGCTTGACATGAGCCTGAGGGCGCTTATCGCGCGATTCGGCGCGGGCGGCACCCTTTTCACGGGTATTGGTTGCCATACTCTTTTTCTCTCCTTCCGTTATTTGGTGGTCGTCTTTTCGCCAGCATGACCACGGAAGGTGCGCGTGGGTGCAAACTCACCCAGCTTATGGCCAACCATGTCCTCGGTCACATAGACCGGCACATGCTTGCGGCCATCGTGCACGGCGATGGTGTGCCCGACGAAATCGGGGAAAATAGTGGAGGAACGGGACCAGGTCTTCAGAACAGCCTTTTTCCCGGACTTATTCATTTCCTGAACGCGCTCAAGCAGCGCTTCCTGGATATAGGGGCCTTTCTTGACGGAACGGCTCATTTTTCAGATTGCCTCCTCTCGAATCGCTCTTACTTCTTGCCCGCGCGCTTGACGATCAAGCGGTTGGAGTACTTCTTGTGCTTGCGGGTCTTGAAGCCCAGAGCGGGCTTGCCCCACGGAGTAACAGGAGCGGGCATACCAACGGGGCTCTTGCCCTCGCCGCCGCCGTGCGGGTGATCGCAGGGGTTCATAACCACGCCGCGGACGCTGGGACGAATGCCCATATGACGGGTGCGGCCGGCCTTGCCGATGCGCACGTTTTCATGATCGGTGTTGCCGACGGTGCCGATGGTGGCATAAGCATCCATGGGAACCATGCGCACTTCACCGGAGGGCAGACGGACCTGCGCGTAAGCGCCTTCCTTGGCCATCAGCTGAGCGTAGGCACCGGCGGAGCGAACCATCTGACCGCCGCGGCCGGGCTTGATTTCCACGTTGTGGATCAGGGTACCGACGGGGATCTTGCCAACGGGCAGCGCGTTGCCGGGCTTGATATCGGCATTTTCGCTGGCCAGGACGGTGTCGCCTACGTTCAGGCCCAGAGGAGCCAGGATGTAGCGCTTTTCACCATCGGCGTAGCTGAGCAGAGCGATAAACGCGGAACGGTTCGGATCGTACTCAACGGCAGCCACCTTGGCGGGGATGTCGCGCTTGTCGCGCTTGAAATCGATGATGCGGTACTTGATCTTGTTGCCGCCGCCCTGATGACGGACGGTGATCTTGCCCTGCTTGTTGCGGCCCGCGTTCTTCTTGAGGTATTCGGTCAAGGACTTTTCGGGAGTCGTCTTGGTGATCTCCTCGTAAGTCAGCACGGACATGAAACGGCGGGCGGACGAAGTCGGCTTATAAACACGAATTGCCATTTGCTTTTCCTCCCTTAAGCCATGCCTTCGAAGAACGCGATGGGCTTCGAATCTTCGGCCAGTTTTACATAGGCTTTTTTAACTTCGGCAGTGCGGCCCTGATGCACACCCTGGCGCTTCATCTTGCCGATGGTGCGTACGGTGTTGACCTTTTCCACCTTGATGCCGTCGAAAACGGTTTCCAGCGCCTGCTTGATTTCGGTCTTGTTGGCGGAGATGGCCACCTCGAAGACGTAGCGCTTATCCGCGATGCCGTCGTAGCCCTTCTCGGTCAGGACGGGGCGCAGGATGATGTCATGAGGATTCTTCATTAGGCGTACACCTCCTGAATGTTCTCCATCGCTTCGCGGGTAACAATCAGCTTGTTCGCGCGCAGGATGTCGTACACGTTGAGGGTGTTGACGTAGCAGTCGTCAAGCATCGGCAGGTTCTTGGTGGCGCGGATGATGCTTTCATCGCGGCCGGGCAGAACCAGCAGCGCGCTCTTTTCCACGCTGAGATCCTTGAGCATCTTGGCGGCAAACTTGGTCTTTACTTCCTCAAACTTGATCTGATCAACCACGAGGATTTCGCCCGCATTGAACTTTTCGGTCAGGGCGCTCTTCATGGCCAGACGGCGTACCTTCTTGGGCACGTTGATCACATAATCACGGGGCTGGGGCGCAAACACAACGCCGCCGTGCGCAAACTGAGGTGCGCGGTTGCCATGATGGCGAGCGTTGCCGGTGCCCTTCTGGCGATAGATCTTACGGCCGCCGCCGCGAACCATGCCGCGTGTGAGCGCGCTCTGCGTGCCCTGACGCTTATTGGCAAGGATGGAGCGGACGACCAGATGCATGGCGGCGGTGTTGGGCTCAACGGCAAAGATTTCGTCCTTGAGCTGCATTTCGCCAACGTTCGCGCCCTGCATGTTCAGCACTTGAATACTGGGCATAATCGTTGTTCCTCCTTATCAGGCTTTCACCGAATTGCGCACAAGCAGCAATCCGCCGTTGGGGCCGGGCACAGCGCCGTGTACCAGCAGCAGGCTGCGCTCCGCATCCACCTTGACAACCGTCAGGTTCTGGACAGTGGTGCGCTCCACGCCGTAGTGGCCGGGCATGTGCTTGTTCTTGAACACGCGGCTGGGGTCGGAGTTAGCGCTCATGGAGCCGACGCCGCGGTGATACTTGGAGCCGTGTGCCATGGGGCCGGTGTGCTGATTCCAGCGGTAGATCGCGCCGGTGAAGCCGTGGCCCTTGCTGGTGCCGGTGACATCGATTTTGTCGCCTTCGGCGAAGACATCAGCCTTGACAACCTGACCTACTTCGTAGGAAGCGGAGTCATCCAGGCGGAACTCGCGCAGGTAGCGGCAGGCAGCGACGTCAGCCTTTTTGAAGTGGCCCATTTCGGGCTTGTTGACAAGCTTTTCGGCGCGCTTTTCGGCGTAGGTTTCAAAGCCGAACTGCACGGCCTCGTAGCCGTCCTTTTCATTGGTCTTTTTCTGTACAACGGTGCAGGGGCCCGCCTGAATGACAGTAACGGGAACCAGGCTTCCGTCGGGCATGAAAATCTGGGTCATGCCGAGCTTTTTGCCCAAGATCGCTTTCTTCATGATGATTTGCTCCTCCTGCCTTACAGCTTGATTTCGATCTCGACGCCGGCGGGAAGATCGAGCTTCATCATGGCGTCCACGGTGCGCTGGGTGGGGTTGTGGATGTCGATCAGGCGCTTATGGGTGCGGCGCTCGAACTGTTCGCGGCTGTCCTTATACTTGTGCGGCGAACGCAGGATGGTGACGATCTCCTTCTCGGTAGGAAGGGGAATGGGGCCCGAAACCTGGGCGCCCGTGCGCTTGGCGGTTTCCACAATGCGCTCGGCGCTGCGATCAATCAGGTTGTGCTCATACGCCTTGAGCTTGATGCGGATTTTCTGGTTGGCCATCTTTTTTCCTCCTATTTTTATCGTTCTCGCGGTCAAAGGGGGGAGCATCCTTTCATTCGCTCCTTCACGCAGTCGAAGGCAGTGAATGGGGAATCCCTCTGACTTTCTTCCCCGAACCGCATGGTCGGCGGCGGGAAGTGTGAGCCCGTCGCCCGGTCTGGCCGGGCTGGTCCGCTGCAATTACCCGCCAAGGCCGGGCGGCAACTTGCAGTTTCATCCCATAAACAGACAACAGTCATATTATATAGGAAAGCGGCGGAAAGTGCAAGGGGTTTTTCAATTTTTTCGCAAATTTTTTTGCCGTGATTTTTCGAAAACCCTTGATTTAATTGACTTTTCAGCTTCGCCGATTTTATCATTATGTCCACGTTGTCTGGCGTGTCCTTCCACCCGTATTCCGGCCCATTTTTCATCCGTGGCAGAAATATGTCAATTATGGTGGATCAATTGACGAAACGGCATTCGGCGTTTATAATGACAATGTTTCATTTTGTTTACATTCTTTTTTAGGAGAGGATTGCCCATGTTCGGACACCGTTCCGATGGCCATCTGGTCAAAAAGCTGGATCCCATCGTTGCACTTACTTCTTATATTATGCCGACGCGCTGCGACGCGCAGATTTTTACCGATTACAAAGCGGATTTTGAAAAGCTGGCGCGCTATATCGCCGCCAAGAGCGATGAAGGCTACCACATTACCTTCATGGAGATCATTATTGCCGCCTACATCCGCACCGTGGCGCAGCTGCCCGAAATCAACCGTTTTGTGTCCAACAAGCGCCTGTATGCGCGCAGTGAGCTGGCGGTTTCCTTTGCGCTGGTGCGGGATTCGGCCGACGGGGAACTGTCCGAAAACACAACCAAGTGCTATTTTGACCTGAACGACACCATTTACGATGTGTCGGACCGTATACGGGACACCATTGAAAACTGCCGCAAGGAAGATGCCGACAACAGCACACTCAAGGTGGCAAAGCTGCTGATGAATCCCTTCCTGGCCAACATTGTCGTGTGGCTGGCAAGGCTGCTGGACCGCTACGGCATCATGCCCCGCTGGCTGCTCAATGCCAGCCCCTTCCACACCAGCATGTTTATTACCAACATGGCCTCCATCGGTCTTCCGGCCATCCAGCACCATATTTATAATTTCGGCACCTGCTCGCAGTTTGTTTCCATCGGCTCGGTGGAGCGCGGCGTAGCGCTGGACAGCAAAGGGAATGTGGTGCGCAAGCGCCTGCTGCCGCTGGGCGTTGTGTGCGACGAGCGCATCTGCGAAGGTGCCATGTATGCAAAAATGCTCAGCATCATGGGACGTTTGCTGAACAACCCCGAGCAGCTGGAACAGCCGCCCGAGCGTGTACTCTATGATGAGGGGCACGAGTTCCATCTCCCCCAGCCCAAGCGGCACCGTTTCTTCCGCACGGGCAAGGAAAAGAGCGTGCAGGCATAAGCGGCACGCGCATAAACCGTTGGCACAATGTTTACATTCGCCATGTTGACACTGCAGCCGCAGGCGTAGTAAAATTCGGGTGTATCCCCATCAAAGGAGCCCGAATGACGATGAAAAAGCTGCTTGCTTTGCTGCTGTGTTTAATGCTGCTGCCCGTATTCCCCGCGTTTTGCGAAGATACCGGCGCAACGGTGACAATTGAAAAGAAAGAATATGATGCCTCACTGTCAGAGCTGGATCTGACAAAGGTAAAAGTTACCGATCTGTCCGTCCTGGAAGCAGCCCTGGCGCAGATGCCCAATTTGACCTATGTTGAATTCGGCGCGCAGTCGCAAAGCGGCTTGGATAACGAGACGATGGCCGATCTGCGCACCCGCTGGGCGGAAAAGGGCGTAAAAGTGGTATGGACCATCAAACTGCCGCGCACCAGCTATACGCTTAAATCCGATGCAACGGCCTTTTCCACCCTGCATGATACCAATTCCAAGCGTCTGGAGGATTATCAGGTAGCCGTTCTGCAGTACGCAACCGAGCTGCGCGCCCTGGACCTGGGCCACAACTGGATATTCAATATTGATTTTATCGCGCCGCTCAAGGAGCTGCGCGTGCTGGTGCTGTCTGACAACCGCATTACCGATATTTCGGTGCTGGAAGACAAGCCGCTTGAATACCTGGAAATGTTCAATAACCGCGTGAAGGACATCTCCTGCCTGAGTGGAAAGGAAACGCTGATTGACCTGAACCTGTGCAACACGCATGTGGGCGATTTGAGCGTGCTGTATACGCTGCCCAATTTGAAGCGCGTATGGATGGGCGATATTGACGAGCTGACTCGGGATACCATCAATCAGTACATTGCCGACAAGGGCGATACGCTGGAAGCATATAACTTTACCACCAAATACCCCACCGAGGGCGGCTGGCGCACCCACGAGCGCTATGAGACCATCAAGGCCATGTTCTTTGCCGGGGAGTATATCAGCTTTGATACCGAGCTGGAAGACAGTCAGAAGGTATATCTGCGCAAGGATCACACGTATTGAGGATTCGCCGAAATCACGGTGTTTCGGGGACGCGGATATTCCCGGCAAGCCAGTCTCGGCGCCGGCTCACATATTCAAGATTCTTTTCAGTGCATCGGCATTGATGGCTGCGTTCCACTTTGCCGTTGTGCCATGGTGTCCTCGGCGGAATTAAACATGAGTTGACCTGCTTATTAAAGAACAATCCGGAAGGAATTATGGAGACGAATCTGTGCGCGTATCTAAAGCGAAAATCCCTCGGGGAAAAATACAGCAAGAAAGAAGAACTTGCGTTTATTTATCATTACATCGGCCATTTGGCCATGATCGAAAGCTGGATTCTGGAGAAAATGAGCGTCCCTGAAGAGGAACCGGCCGACAGTATGACAAACTGCGTTACGCTTAGAAAAGCTACATAAATCAGGCTGAATTTTGTGAATGCCGCCAATCAAAAAGGCCTTCCCCGCAAGGGGATGGCCTTCGGCAAATTATAGGACGTCAGTGCAGCTCTTTTTCGACCACGCAATGCGTTTTGATTTCGCCCACAAGCGCCTGCAGGGCATCTATCACGTGGGGACGGATGTCGCCGCCGACCAGAACCAGCATGATATCATCCCCGACATTCAGATGACCGCGGTTCAGCCATACGCGTACATAGGAAATGCCGGGCATAGCCTTGGCATTTTCTACGGCGGCGGCTGTCTTTTCATCATCATAATCAAAATCCATGCCCGTGACATCGGGCACATCCTCACCATTGCGGACGCGCGCTTTTGCACTGGCGCGCACGGTGCCGTTGTGCACCAGATACATGCCGCAGTCGCCTGCAGAGGGATCGGACTTTGCTTCCTTCAGCCACTGATCCACGCTGGGGGCATGGGCGGCATGATGATGGTGATGATGCCCCCCGTTTTCGGCGCAATCCGCAGAGCCTGCGGATGTAAGCATATCCAGCCCGTGCAGCAGCGCATCCATGACGGCCAGCAGGTTTTCACGCACGGCTTTTTCACTGCCGGGGAGATTGACAATCAGGCTGCCGCCGCGAATGCCCGCCGCACTGCGGGAAAGGCACCCGTGCGAGGTAATCTTCATACTTTCTGCGCGCATGGCCTCCGGGATGCCGGGAACCTCGCGCTCAATCACCGCCTTGGTTGCCTCCGGCGTTACATCACGGGGCGAAAATCCCGTGCCGCCGGTGGTCAGGATCAAGTGGGCCTTGACTTCGTCCGCGCAGTGAACCAGCTGTGCCTTGATCTGTTCTGCTTCATCGGGAATAATGGCAGTGTAGACAACCTCTATTCCCTGCGCACGCACAATGTCGCAGATGGCCGGCCCGCTGGTATCCTTGCGTTCCCCGCGGGAACCCTTATCGCTGATGGTGATAACGGCTGCTTTATAGCTCATTTTACATTTTCCTCCCGATGAAAAGAACCGTGAACGCCGCCTGTCTTTTCCAGCAGGCGCACATCGGCGATTACCATATCCTTTTGTACTGCTTTGCACATATCATACACGGTCAGGGCGGCAGCGGAAACGGCCGTCAGGGCTTCCATTTCCACGCCCGTACGGCCATCGCAGGTAACGGTGGCGGTAATTTCCACGCTGCAGCGTGATTCATCCAGGGACAGAGACAAATCGATGCCGTCCATGGCAACAGGGTGGCACATGGGGATCAAATCGGGCGTATGCTTTGCGCCCATGATGCCGGCTACCTGCGCCACAGTAAGCACATCGCCCTTCTTCATGCCGCCGCTTCTGATCAGGGACAGGGTTTGTGCATTCACCAGCACGCGCCCTGCGGCAACTGCCCTGCGGCGTGTTATGCCCTTTTCGCCGACATCCACCATGCGGGCGCGCCCTTCATCATTAAAATGTGTAAACTCCGACATTCTTTCATCCCCCGATCTCGTTCATTGTGCGTCCGGCCTCGCTCAGCTCGCTGCTGGAAAGTGCGCCATGCTGGCGCGGCTTGGCGGCAATGGCGGCAAGAAATTGCCGCCGCATTCCCTCGTAGTCCAAGCCTTTGATGCTGATTTCGGCATTGGAGTGCAGGCAGGGCTTTAATTTCCCGTCCGCCGTCAAGCGCAGGCGGCTGCAGGATGCGCAAAAATGCTGGCTCAGCGGGCGAATCAGCCCGACGTTGCCAAGTGCTCCCGGCAAGCGGTACAGCTGCGCCACGCCCCCGTCGGAGGGCTGTGCCTCCAGCTCCGGCAGGGCTTCCAGCACGGCGGAACAGGGCAGGAAGGCCTTGGGGCCAAACTCCCCGTCATACATGGGCATCAGCTCAATAAAGCGCATATCGACAGGCCAGCGGCGCGTCAAGTTTGCCAAATCCGTGATTTCATCGTCATTAAAACCGCCGATCAGCACGGCATTGAGCTTGATGCGGTCAAAGCCTGCGTTCAAAGCGGCCTCTATGCCGCGCAGCGCATCATCCAATGCGCCGATGCGCGTAATGTAAGCATATTTTTCGGCATTCAGCGTATCAAGGCTGATGTTCAGGCGCCTGACCCCTGCCTCGCGCAGCTGCTTGGCGGTGTCGGGCAGTAGGGTTGCGTTGGTGGTCAGGCACACCTCACGAATTCCGGGCACGGCGGCCGATTTTTCGCATATGGAGAGAATATTGCGCTTTACCAGCGGCTCTCCGCCGGTAATGCGCAGCTTGGTTACGCCCAGATCGGCGGCAACGCGCACAGCCAGGATCATCTCTTCCTCGCTGAGTATGTGATCGTGCGCCTTTTTGCAGATGCCGTCCTCCGGCATGCAATAGCGGCAGCGCAGATTGCACAGCTCCGTCACGGAAAGACGAAGGTAGGTAATGCTGCGCCCGAATGAATCCAGCATTGTTTTTTACCACCCGAATTGCTTTTTCAGCGGATTGTTTCGATATTTTTACAGCAGAAACCCTTTCAGCACCGTTCCGGCGGCAATGGCATCGCTGCCTGCCGGGACAATCGCAATGGCATCGCAGCCAACCGTGCGGCTGATCATCACATTGCCCTGACCGCTGGAGAGCACCAGTTCAACCTTGCCCCGATCCAAGGCAATGCGCCCATGCAGCAGCCGTGTTGCCCGGCTCTTTTTGGGGAATCCGTCCCGCAGCGTCATTTCAATTTCCTGCGGAACAGCCTCCGCGCGCCCGGCCAGGGTTTTGAGCGCAGGCAGGGCCACGGCGATCAGATTGATCAAAGAGCTTGCGGGATTGCCCGATAGTGCACAGATCATTTTCCCGTCCCTGACGCCGTAAGCGCAGGCCATGCCGGGCTTCAGCGACACGCCGCGGAAAAGCATCTCCGCTCCGCAGCGCTCCATGGCGGCAGGGGTCAGGTCAAAATCGCCCACTGAAACCCCGCCCGAAGTGACCACGACATCACAGGTTTGAAGTGCCTTTTCCAGGAGCGCTGAAATTTCCTCCACGCTGTCGCCGGCAATCCCCATATAAACAGGTTCCAGGCCGGCGCTCTTTAATGCGGCGCACAGCGTATAGCTGTTTGAATTGCGGATGCAGCCTTCCCGCACAGGTGCATCCGGTTCCGCCAGCTCACTCCCGGTGGAAAATACCGCCGCGCGCGGTACGCGAAATACCTCGGGCTGCATCACGCCCTGTGCGGCCAGCGTTCCGCAAAGGCCGGGGTCAATGACCGTTCCTGCGGCCGCAAGCAACGTGCCGCGGCAAACATCCTCCCCCCTGCGGACTACATTCTGCCCCGATTTCAGCGGGGCGAAGAGGGTGACGCTGTCAGGCGTGAATTCTGTTGCCTCATAGTTGATTACGGCATCCGCGCCCTCCGGAATGGGGGCGCCGGTCAGTATTTTAGCGGCAGTTCCCGCGGTAATGACCTTTGTCGGAACGGCGCCCGCCGGAATTTCCTCCAGCACCCGAAGGGTAACAGGGCTGTCCTCCGAAGCATTCACCGTGTCCGCAGCGCGAAGCGCATAGCCGTCATAGGGAGAGCGGTCAAAGGCAGGCACATCCTCCTGCGCAAGCAAATCCCGTGCAAGCACACGGCCGTATGCTGCGGTCAGCAGCACTTTTTCGGTGCCCAGCGGTGCAGCATGGGAAAGCAGCAGATCACGGGCAGAAACATAGTCCATATGTGTTTTCATGCATGTATCCTTTCTTCGGCGGATGCGTGAAAGTCAGCGCCCGCAATCCTTGTTATGCCCAATTTGGATGCTGATTTCGCTCCCGTCGCTGTAGCCGTCCAATGCGGAAAGCAGCCCGCGGTTCACATTCTCAATCATTCGCTGTACAAATGGCACCATGCTCAAATCCCGGCCGTTGATGCAGACGCGCACCTGCATATCCTTTTGTCCGCGCTGCTCATCGGCCGTCTTTATGACAAAATCGGCAATCTGCGAAAGGTGATCGGGTGAAAAAACGGGCAGAGGAAACGTGCAGGGAAGATCGGTGACAATCGCCCGCAGCCATTGCGTCGGAGCACGGAGAGGAGCGGAAGCATCCCGCCACACCTCGATCATGGGCAGGCAAGCCTGCTTTTCAAAGCCCTCCACCAGAATAATGTCCGCATTCGGAATGCGGGAAAGCAGCTCGGGCAAGGAATGTTCCCCGCTTTCGCGCAGCAGCGCCCCTTCATCGGCGGACAGCATCACCGTCGCTGCCCCGGCCTGTGCAAACCGTGTGCTGTCCTTCCCATCCTCATCGGGCGGAAGCGGATGATGCGTATGCTTGATTACGCCGACACGAAGGCCTCTTTCCGAAAGTAATCGAACAAGCCCTTCAATCAGGGTGGTTTTTCCGCTGTTGGACCAGCCCGTAAAGCAAACAGCCGGTATTGACATGGCAGACTCCTTCAAATCAATTCTGTCCGGCTTCGGCTGCCCCGCGCACCCGCCATGCCGCGCCGTACACTTCCGGCGTGTCGCTGTGTGCGCAGCTTACCAGGGCAATCCCCAGCCGCTTGGCCCAGTCGTCCACGATATCGCTGGGATACTTGCGGCTGAAGAAAATCGGAATCCCCGCCGTGGCTGCTTTTGCAAGCATTTCCATGGAGATGCGCCCGGTTGACCCTAAAATGCACCGACTGAAATCCCAGCCTTGGCGAAGCCCCGCGGCAATGCATTTGTCGGCGGCGTTATGACGCCCGACATCCTCCCGAAAAATGGCCTGATCACCGCAGTACAGTCCCAGCCGATGGGTGCCGAAAAATTCCTTTTCGCCAAGCAGCTGACGGCACAGCTGCTGCACCTGCGAAAGCGGCATGCAAAAATCGCCCGTGCAGGGGACGCACTTTTGAAGACGTTCCAAGATATCGGAATACCCGGAGGGAACCTCGCACCGCAGCGCAACCTTCAGCCCGTCCTCGCCTCCGCTTATCCCGGCAATATCCGGCAAGCCCGCAATCAGCCCCTGCGTATACAAATATCCTGCGGCAAGATCCTGCAGATATTGCGGCGTGCACAGGAAAGCAGACTGCTTTTTTCCGTTCAGCGTCCACGGCACAACACGCTCAATCATCAGCTGCGGCATGATCTTTCCTCTCTTCCTATAACGCTCAAAGCGATACGCATTCGGCAACCACCGCTATTATACTTGTCGGCAAATCACTTGTCAATCAGCAAAAATCGATACAAAGAGACTGAATTGGTTGAAAGATTGACCTTTCTTTATATTGCTTTTTAAATGTTAGCGCGTTATAATTTCGTTAGATAGTGCCGACTCCGAGCTGTCCGGACCCACGCGGCCCCTTCAGCCATTTGGTGTGAGGAGCAATCCGCACGCCTGCCATTTGCAAAGGAGAAAGGAAGCACGTTTGTTTGCTTTACCTGCAAGCATCGGGCTTCCTTGGCAGTGTTTACCCACAAGCGCACAAGCAAGGAGGAAAAGGTTATGTCTGACACCAAGAAGACACTGATGGATCGCGAGTATACCCGCCGCCAGTTTATGAAACTGACAGGCAAGGGTCTCGCCGGCATCGCCCTCTCCAGCCCGCTGCTTTCTCTGCTGGGATGCACTCGTTCTCAGGCAGAGGCAGGACTGGTGGATACCATCGCTACCCCCGACTTTCTGCTGGTGGCCAACCGCGCCAAGTGCACGGGCTGCCAGCGCTGCGAAGTCAACTGCACCCTGGCCAATGATGGGGATGCCCACCCCTACATGGCCCGCATCCGTGTTCGCCAGAACATCCAGTTCGGCGATCAGGGTCCGACCGACGATTATAGGCACAGCGACGGCTGCTACGGCCTGTGGGGCTTCAAGCCCGACACCTGCAAGCAGTGCGCCGATCCCGCCTGCGTAAAGGCCTGCCCCATGAAGGCGATCTCAGCCGATCCCGAAACCGGTGCGCGCGTGATCGATCAGGAAAAGTGCGTGGGCTGCGGCGCCTGCGTCAACGCCTGCCCCTGGCATATGCCCCGTGTGGATGAGGAAAAGCATAAGTCCACCAAGTGCATCAGCTGCGGCGCCTGCGTTGCCGGCTGTCCCACCAGCGCCCTGCGCATGATTCCCTGGGAAGATGTCGCCGCGGCGATGGCGATGTAATCACCGAATAAAAGGAGGTACAATCCATGAACGGATGGATGGGTAATCTGCTGCGTGTCAACCTGACGACCAAGACCAGCAGCATCGAAAGCAGCGAAAAGTATTTCAAATATATCGGCGGCAAGGGCATGGCCAACCGCATTATGTATGACGAAGTGCCCGTGGGCACCGATCCCGCCGCGCCCGAAAACAAGATCGTTTTCGCCGTGGGCCCCAACACCGGCTCCAGCGCGCCCTGCTCCGGCCGCATCACCATTTCGTCCCTGTCCCCCTTCACCAAGTATAACGCCATCGTGGACGCTCACATGGGCGGCGACACCGCCGTGCGCATGAAGAACTGCGGTTTTGACGCCATGATCATCGAGGGTGCCAGCGATACCCCCGTATACATCTACGTAAATGACGATAAGATCGAGATCCGCGATGCTTCCCACGTCTGGGGCAAGACCACCAGCGACACCACCGCGATCCTGACCAAGGAAACCGACAACTCCTCCAACGTCGTGTCCATCGGCCCGGCGGGCGAGGCGCTGCTGAACCTCAGCTGCGTAATCACGGGCATCGCGCACTGCGGCGGCGGCGGTCTGGGCAAGGTATTCGGCTCCAAGAAGCTCAAGGCCGTGGTATTCAACGGCACCAAGGGCACGCAGGTTGCCGATGCCAAGCGCGTGCAGGAGCTTAACAGCTACGTCATCAACGACCTGATGGGCTCCAACAACAACCATGTGGTACCCACCGTGGCGCAGTCCTGGTCCGAGTATGAAAACAGCTCCACCCGCTGGACGGGCCATCCCGGCCTCACCTGGGGCGCTGCCGAAGGCGGCCCCATCGATACCGGCGAATCCGCCCCCGGCCAGCCCACGCTGATTGGCTATCGCTGCCAGAAGGCCGTAAAGGACCACGGCGCGATCGCCGAAAAGTACACCGTCAAGATGACGGGCTGCGCCATGTGCCCCATCCGCTGCTACGGCAGTTTGTACATTC